>CAZHBU010000005.1:13019-28534 GCA_964530865.1 uncultured Sulfurospirillum sp. | reverse complement strand
ACTGGTAAATTTAATGATAAGAAGTTTACTAATGCAGGATTTGGCATTGTAAATAGCAATACTAAAGGTAGTGTTGTTGCTCTTATTGATGAGATTGAACAATTGGGTATAAGACAGTTTTTGCTTCCTTTTTTTGTAAATTATGGTGGAAGTGGAACTTTCTTGTATTTAGGTCTATTTAGTATCGAAAAGAACAGAGTTGAACATTTGAATTCTATGTTTATAGGAGATAGAGTAAAGCTTTTAAATATATCAGCAATTGATAACATAAAAGTTCTTTTGGAGTACAATGGATATAAAAAGGGAAGGGCAATGTCTACAATACCAGATGAGCATAGAACACTGAATTTGTTGGTAAAAGATAAAAGAATCATAAAAGAAGCTCTTAATTAACCTCTGATTAATGCCAACAAGGGTATAATCACAAAAATTTTTACGTGAAGGAAAAATGTAATGGGTGAAGTATTTACATTTATAGGCCTTATCAATCATAATCATGAGTTTCTAATTGGCGCTCATATTTTATTGGTAGGTGTTATAGTTTTAGTTCTTGCAAAGTTGGCTACTAAATCTATGCAGTTGGTTCCAAGTGGTGTTCAAAACATAATGGAAGCTTATATAGAGGGTGTTATCTCTATTGGTAAAGATGTTATTGGTGTTGAGTTAGCAAGAAAGTATTTGCCTCTAATAGCAACAATTGGACTTCTAGTTTTAGTTGGTAATCTTATTGGAATTATTCCAGGATTTGAATCTCCAACTAGTAACGTCAACATGACACTTGTGTTAGCTATAGTTGTTTTTATTTACTATAACTATGAAGGCATAAGAGTAAATGGTTTTATCAAATACTTTGGTCACTTTATGGGACCTATGAAGATATTGGCTCCATTAATGTTTCCTATTGAGATAGTGTCTCATCTTTCAAGAATAGTATCACTATCATTTCGTCTTTTTGGTAATATAAAAGGTGACGATATGTTCTTGATGGTTATCTTAATGCTTGCCCCTTGGGTAGCGCCAATGGTGCCTTTTGGACTTTTAACTTTTATGGCATTCTTACAAGCATTTATCTTTATGATTCTTACTTACGTTTATCTAGCAAGTGCAGTTCAGATAAGCGATCACTAAACGCAATCTATGTTAAAAAAACGTAGTACTTACGAGCGACTAATAAGTCTTCTTCAAGGTGCCTCTTGGGCCCTTGTAGTCGTAGGTGCTACAACTCTGTTTACAATATTTTATCCTTTTGGTATTTTTAGTGGTTTAATTGCTGCTTTTATAGGTTCTCTATTTGGTTTATTTTTTGTTGTAGTATTTGAAATGGCACATCAGCAGAGTGAAAAGCTTGAAGAGATAAAAAAACAGACTAAACTTTTAGAAAAGATAGATGAAAAGCTATCTAATAACTGACCCATCATACTACACTTCTAATCCAAAAATATTTTCAAAAAAACTTCTACATGTAATAGAAAAAAAATCTCCTGATTTTATATGTATAAGAGATAAAAAAACTAATAATTATAGAGAAATAGCACTCGAAGTTAAAAAAAGTGTAAATCACTCAAAGGTATTTTTACATACAGATTATTGTCTTGCTAATGAATTAGGTTTTTATGGAGTTCACTTACCATCAAATAGGTTAGAAGGCATAAAAAAGGCAAAAGATTATGGCTTACATGTAGTAGTCTCAACTCACTCTTTAGATGAGGCTCAACTTGCAGAAAAACTTGGAGCTGATTTTATCACTTATAGTCCAATTTTTTACACTCCAAACAAAGGTACACCTAAGGGTTTAGAGAAGTTAAAAGAAATAAATGGTAAAATAAATATAGATTGTTTCGCTCTTGGCGGAATTGTAGATGAGAGCCAAATTCAAGCTTGTAAAAAAACAGGTGTTTATGGGTTTGCCTCTATTCGTTATTTTATAAAATAAGGTAAATTAATATGAAATTTGAAGTTGTTATAGGATTAGAAGTACACACGCAACTTAATACAAAAACAAAAATATTTTGTTCATGTCCAACAAGTTTTGGAGATGCTCCAAACACTAATGTATGTCCAGTATGTTTAGCTCTTCCAGGGGCTCTACCTGTTTTAAATATAGAGACTGTTAAAAAGTCTATAGCATTTGGAACGGCTATTGGTGCAAAAGTACATAAAAAATCAATTTTTAATCGTAAAAACTATTTTTATCCAGACCTTCCAAAAGGCTACCAGATAAGCCAATTTGAAATTCCTATTGTAGAGGGTGGCGAGATAGTTATAGATTTTGAAGATGGAACCCAAAAAACTATTGGAGTTACACGTGCTCATCTTGAAGAAGATGCAGGTAAAAACACTCACTACGGAACTGAGAGTCATGTTGACTTGAACCGTGCTGGAACGCCTCTGCTTGAGATAGTAAGTGAGCCGGACATGAGAAGTGCTGATGAAGTTCTTAGATACCTTAAAAAGGTTCACGCGATTTTAAGATACCTAGACATTAGTGATGCAAATATGCAAGAGGGTAGTTTTAGATGTGACGTGAACATCTCTATTCGCCCTTTTGGTGATGAAAAGCTTTATACTAGAGCAGAGATAAAAAACCTAAACTCGTTTAAGTTTATTCAAAAAGCTATTGAGTATGAGGTTCAAAGACAGACTGAAGCTTGGGAAGATGGAGTTTATGAGACTGAAGTAGTTCAAGAGACTCGTCTTTATAATCCAGATAAAGATGAGACAAGAAGTATGAGAGGTAAAGAAGATAGTGCAGAGTATCGTTATTTTCCAGACCCAGACTTGCTTCCTGTAATAGTACCTGATGAGATGATGGAAGAGTTTATAAAAATCCCTGAACTTCCAGATGCTAAGAAAAAAAGATTTGTTAAAGAGTATGGCATAAAAGAGTATGATGCAGCTGTTATAACAAGTGCTGTTGAGATGGCTCACTTTTTTGAAGCTATGGTAAAAGAAGGAGCAGGGGCAAAGATGAGTGTTACTTGGTTGACAGTTGAGCTTCTTGCACGTCTTGGTGGTGAAGTTACCATCTTAACCTCTCCTGTTGATGCTATAAAGCTTGGAACTCTAGTAAAACGTATTGAAGATGATACTATTAGTGGAAAAGCTGGTAAAGAAGTTCTTGACTTTATGATGGAAAATGATTTAGAAGTAGATGCCGTTATAGAAAAACTTGGACTTAAACAAGTTAGTGATGATGGTACAATACTAGAGCTTATAGATGCAATCATAGACGCGAATACAGACAAAGTAGAGCAGTATAAAGCTGGAAAAAATAAACTTTTTGGTTTCTTTGTTGGACAGACTATGAAAGCTAGTAAGGGAACAGCAAATCCTGCTAAAGTAAATGAATTACTGAAGCAGAGATTAGGATAACCATGATAGCAAGGCTGATTGTCTCTTTTGCTTACTATTTAGACTCTTCTAAGATATATAAAAAGGTCAAAGGCTTTGCTTATGATATTTTAGAGAATCCAAAATCTAGAATAAAACCATATTTTGATGCTTTTATTATATTTTTGGTTCTTGTTACAGTTTCAATTCTTATATATGATATTGCTCATCATTTAACATATCATTTTGAAATTGTAGAAAATGTTGCAGTATCTATATTTATCTTGGAGTGGTTAGGTAGATTTTGGATACATGATGATTTACGGTTTCACATTATAAATTATCATAAAAAGCAGGTTGAGCTTAGTGAAAAACCACAGTTGGGTGTTATACTAAAGAGCATTCTTGTGCAAAAAATGAAATATATATTTTCTCCTATGTCAATCATTGATCTTTTAGCAATCCTTCCAACATATAGACCTCTTAGAATTTTAAGAATATTTTTGATTTTTAGGTTATTGAAGATTTTTAGATATACAAAAAGTTTGAATACGTTTTTTAAAGTTTTAAGCGATAAAAAATTTGAATTTAATTTTCTTTTTATTATGGCTCTTTTTGCTGTTTTTATGTCAGCAACTATTATGTATGTATTTGAAGGAGTTGGAAATAATCCAAATATTAAATCGTATTTAGATGCTATATACTGGTCAATCATAACTATTTCTACTGTAGGGTATGGTGACATAACACCAGTTACGCTTACAGGTAAAGTGATAACACTATTTTTGGTTAGCGGCGGTTTTATGATACTTGTTCTTGCCACTTCTGTTGTTACTAATGCACTCTCTGACAAAATGGAAATGGTTAGAGAAAATAAGCTCCTTTCGCAAGCAAATAAACTATCTAATCTCATAGTGGTATTTGGGTTTGGAAGAATGGGTATGGCGCTAGCGAATGAGCTTTATGAAAATGGTAAAAATTTTATAGTTGTTGATAAAAATGAAGAGAGTATTTCAAAAGCAAAAGAGCTTGGATACCTTTACATGAATGCAGATGTTACAGAGTATGAGACAATTAAAAATTTAGTATTCGATAATGATGTTGAAAAGGTTGTAATAACAACCCAAAACGATGCACTAAATCTATCTATTTTATTGACAATAAAAGCTGAAAAAAAAGGTGTTGAAGTTATAGTTCGTGCAAACAATGATGAAAATGTTAAAAAATTTAAGATAGCAAAAGCAGATTTTGTTATCTTTCCTTATGAAACTGTTGCAGAAGTTGCAGTTGAATACATTGGAAATTCAGTAAAGTTTGATGCTATAGAAAATCTCATTCTTAAAAAAAGCAACATTACTCTTGATGAGATCAATATCTTAGATGGTAGCAACATGATAGGCAAGAGCATATCTGAGATAGGTATCAACAAAATGAATATAACGACTATTGCAGTACTTAAAAAAGGAAGTAGTAGAAATTTTGTATTTAATCCTGATAGTGATGAGTTTATACTAGAAGCAGATGATTGTGTCATTGTAATAGGTGATGAAAATAGTATAGAAGAGATTAAAAAAAGTATATCAAGGCAGTTTACATGATGAAAATAGTTCTGTTTGGTTACTCTAAAACTGGTCGTGAAATTGCAAAATTACTCAACAATGAAGAGTATGATTTACAAATTATAGATGAGAATCCGCTCAGTGTTGCTAAAGCAAATGAAGATGGTTTTTATGCAAGGCATTCCACTTTTAATGATGATAAAATGCTAGAAGAGATAGGAATAGGAAAAGATATAGATGTACTGTTCTGCACATCAACAAATGATAGTCTAAATCTTTTTATAACACTTTCTGCAAGAAGCTTGGCAAGTGAACTAAAGATTTTAACTCTTATTTATAAACAAGAAGATGAAAAAAAGATGATTCTTGCAGGTGCAAATCGTACTATAAGCCCTTATGATGTAGGAGCTTTAAAGGCTTTTAGGATTATTGATAAACCAAAAGTTTCAAAAGTTCTTAGTCTGTTTACACTTCAAAGTAATAAGCTTTCCATGAACGAAATTGCTATAACAAAAGATTCTATTTTAGATGGTGTTTACTTTAAAGATGTAACTATTTTTAAAGAGCATAATCTTATTTTTTTAGGGATGTTAGATAAAGAGTTGGGTGATGAGTTTATCTTTTTTTCAGATGGGATAAATCATAAAATAGATTTTGATGATATTGTCATAGTTCTTGGTAGTAAAACAGATATTAAAAAATTTAAAAAGGCAATCGCATGAGTATAGCAGTTATTGGTGCAGGAAAATGGGGGCAAGCACTGCATTTTGCGATAAGTAAGAGTGCTACATGTAAGATAACTTCAAGAACTAAAAAAGATATAAAAAACTTTGTAGATTTAAAAGAGGCCTTAGAGTGTGATTACTTAGTTATAGCCCTTCCCGCTCAGATTGTAAGAAATTGGTTAAAAGAGAATTTTGTCTATAAAAATCAGAAAATTTTAGTAGCTGCAAAAGGTATTGAAAAAGGGACAGGCGCTTTTTTAAAAGATATTTATAGCGAGTTTGTACCTGAAAAAAATCTCTCTTTTCTCTCTGGTCCATCATTTGCAGTAGAAGTTATAAAGTCACTTCCTACATGCGTAGTTATAAACTCAACAAATCAAGATTTAGCAGATAAATTTGCATCTTTTTTTCCAGATTTTATAAAAACTTACACTTCTTGTGATGTTATAGGAGCAGAGATTTGTGGAGCATATAAAAATGTACTTGCGATTGCGAGTGGTATTTGTGATGGTTTAGAGCTTGGAAATAATGCAAGAGCAAGTCTTATTTCAAGAGGTTTAGTTGAAATGAGACGATTTGGAAAGTTTTTTGGAGCAGAGGATGAGACATTTTTAGGTCTAAGTGGGGCAGGTGACCTGTTTTTAACTGCTTCGAGTGTACTATCTCGCAACTATAGAGTAGGGTTTGCTTTAGCACAAGGTAAAAGTTTAGAAGATATTTTAGTTGAGTTAGGTGAAGTAGCTGAGGGAGTTTTTACAACAGATGCAATTTTAGGACTCTCTAAAAAACATGAGATTTATACTCCAATAGCAAGTGAAGTCTTTTTAGTACTAAATGGAAAATCACCAAAAGAGAGTCTTAAGGATCTGTTAGCATGATAAAAAAAGTTTTATTCTTATGCTTAGTTATGACATCTATTTTTGCAAAAAATCCATCTTTAGAGAGTATGATAGCTCAAATGTTAATGGTAGGAGTTGGTGGAGATGAATCTAGTGATAAATGGGTAAAACAACTTCAAGAAGATATAAAAAAAGATAGAGTTGGTGGCATAATACTTTTTAAAAATAATGTAAAAAATCAAAAAGAATTAAAAAAACTAACAACCTCTTTTAAGAATATAAAAACCAAACAACCTCTTTTTATAGCTGTTGACCAAGAGGGTGGAAAAGTTCAAAGACTCTCTTCAAAAAATGGTTTCAATGATTATCCAGCAGCTCGAGATATAGAAAAAAATAAAAACTTAGAGCAAACATATAGAACTTATAAAAAATTAGCAGATGAGTTAAAAGAGTATGGTTTTAATGTGAATTTTGCTCCTGTAGTTGATCTTAACATAAATCCAAATTCACCAGCAATAGGAACAAAAAAAAGAAGTTACTCCGATAAAGAGGAAATTGTTATATCTTATGCAAATGAGTTTATAAATGCTCAAAATGATGCAGGAATTGTAAGTGTTTTAAAACATTTTCCAGGTCATGGAAGCGCAGTGGCCGATTCACATAAAAGACTTACTGATGTTAGTAGCACTTGGCAATATAAAGAGTTAAAACCATACTACTACTTTGTAAAGTACAAAAAGGCAAAAGCGATTATGGTTAGTCATGTTACACTTGATAAGTTTGATAAAAACTACCCTGCTTCATTGTCTAAAAATATAATAAATGGTTTATTGCGAGAGCAGTTAGGGTTTGATGGTGTTGTTTTTAGTGACGATATGAACATGAAAGCTATAACAGATATATATACTCTAAAACAAGCAGTTATAAAAGCCATAAATGCTGGGGTTGATGTTCTTGTTTTTTCAAGTTATTTCACAAAGAAATCTAGTGTTATAAGAGAGGTAAGAGAGATTATACTTCAAGCAATTAAGCATGGAGATATAGATAAAAAAACGATTGAAAATTCATATCGAAGAGTTAAGGAGTTGAAAAATGACATTAATTAAAAATGCAAAATTAGCAAATTTAGATATAAAAGATATTTTAATAGAAAATGGGAAGATTAAGAAGATAGAAGACAATATAGACATAAGCGAAAACACGAGAGTTGTAGACGCTAAAAACTCTTTTTTACTTCCTGGTTTAGTAGATTTAAATGTAAGACTAGCAAACTCACTTCTTAATCGTAACTCTCTAAAAAAACTAACAAAAAATGCTTTAAGAGGAGGAGTTACTACGAGTTTGATAATGCCTGATTTCACTCCAAGATTAGATAACTCTACACTTTTGGACCACTTTAAAATAAAAGCAGGAAATGAGGAGTGTGATTTACACGTTGCTGCTCCACTTGCAGATGAAGAGGAACAAAGATTAAACAACATTGCAACACTTCTAAATAACGGTGCAACTGCAATCTGGACAACTTCGTCATGCAATGCAAATATACTAAAACGTGGTTTTCAGTATGCGAGAATGAAACAAGCTCCTATATTTTGTAGATGCTATGATGAAAACCTAAATGATAGTGGAGTTATGAATGAAGGTAAACTATCTTTTAAACTAGGACTTTCTGGAATTTCAAAAGTATCAGAGAACTCTGAAGTAGCTAAAATTGCTGAAATATCTTTGATAAATAATACAAAAATTATATTTCAATCACTCTCAACAAAACGCTCTATTAACATAATAAGAGATATAAAAAAGACCAATAAAAACATATTTAGTGAACTCTCAATTCACCATCTTTGTAAAACTGAAGATGCTTGTGATGGTTTCAATACTTATGCAAAAATAATGCCTCCTTTGAGAGATGAAGCAGAGAGAGTTGCCATGATGAGTGAGCTTGCTTTAGGTAATGTAGATATTCTCACAAGTGCACACTCTCCAAAATCTGTCAGTTATAAAGATGTTGCGTTTGAACATGCCGAGTTTGGTATAGGCTCTATTGAAGAGTATCTTTCATTGTGTTACACTCATCTTGTAAAAAGTGATATTATAGATATGCAAAGACTAACAGAACTGTGTTCACTAAATCCTGCACTTATAATTGAACAAGACAATATAGGCAAGATAGAAGTTGGCTACTGTGCAGATATGGTGATATTTGATGAAAAAGTATCAAAAGTAGTCGACAATAAAACTTCACTCTATAATGGTGATACTATCTATGGTGAAGTTAAAAAAGTATTTAAAGATGGAGAGATTGTTGAAGCGTAAGATGAGTGTTTCGGGGTCTTTTTATCCTGATAAAAAAGAGGATATTCTCTCTTCATTTGAGTATTTTAATGATTTGATTTCAAATCAATTTGAAGATAAACTTTTTAAGAAAAATCAAAAAGCCCTCATTGTACCTCATGCTGGTTACAAGTACAGTGGTTTTAGTGCAAATCTGGCATATAGAAACGTAACTCAAACTCCTAGAAGAGTAGTTGTAATAGGACCAAGTCATAGTGTTGCTTTTAGTGGAGTTAGTCTAAAAGAGTATAGTTTTTATGAGACACCTTTAGGAAATATCAAAGCTGATAGCGATTATATGAGCTTTTTAAAGTCCAAATTTGAGTTTGTTTCAATTGAACATGAAGAGCATAGTACAGAAGTACAGTTTCCTTTTATAAAACACTATTTTGAAGAAGCTGAGATGGTTGAGATTGTTTATGGACACAAATCAGATTTAGATAACATAGTAGAAGAGGTACTTAATTCTGAAGACACGTTACTCCTTATAAGTACAGATTTGAGTCATTTTAATGAGCAAAAAAAAGCAAATGAGTTGGATAATAATTGTATAAAAGGCATAGAAACTTTAGATATAGAGTTGCTTCAACGTGGTGAAGCATGTGGTATGCAAGGGGTGGTTTCACTTTTAAGAGTTTGTAAAAAAATAGGTCTACATGTAAAGAGTGTAGATTATAGAACAAGTGGCGATATAACTGGCGACATGGATAGTGTTGTTGGTTATTATAGTGCTATAGTAGGAAAATTATGAAAAAAAATATCTCAACATCTATGCTTATTGTAGTAACAGCAATATTTTTAGTTATTTTTAATAATATAACATTTTATAAAAAAGTATTGGAAGTTTATCCATTGACTATGCAAAATAGTCTTTTTTTGCTCTCTTTGGGAGTTGTTTTAGCTAGTGTTATAGTTCTACTTTTATCTTTGTTAAACTCAAAATATACTTTAAAGCCAATAGTAATAATTATTTTATTGACATCTGCATTTTTGAACTATTTTATGATAACATACAACTTAGTTATAGACGATGATATGATACGAAATTCAATTCAGACAGATACTGCTGAAGCCTTTGATTTGATAACCACAAATATGTTTTTCTACCTATTTTTTCTTGGAATAATTCCATCGTTTATAGTTTATAAGCTAGATATTGAGTACAAAAGTTTCAAAAAAGAGTTGCTTTCAAAAGTGAAATTTTTTATCTCACTTTTACTTATAATTGTTGTCATTATTTTTTCTTTTAGTAAGTTTTACACTTCATTTTTTAGAGAGCATAAACCTCTAAGATACTATACGAATCCAACATATTTTATATACTCTATTGGGAAGTATATATCAAAAACATTTGATACTAAGATGGTTTTTAAAACCATAGGAGATGATGCAAAAGTAGTCTCAAAAAGTGAAAAGAAGAAGCTTGTTATCATGGTTGTAGGCGAAGCTGTTAGAAGTGATAGAATGTCGCTAAATGGTTATAAAAAAAAGACAAATCCATTGCTTGAAAAAGAGGATATCATAAGTTTTACTAACTTCTATTCATGTGGTACTAGTACAGCTCATAGTGTTCCTTGTATGTTTTCTATCTATGACAGAAAAGAGTATAGTTATAAAAAAGGAATTTCAACTGAAAATGCTATAGATATTTTAGCAAAAACTGGAGATATTGATGTTTCATGGCGAGATAATAACTCTGACTCTAAAGGGGTTGCTTTAAGAGTTGATTATGAGGATTTCAAAAGAAAAAAATGTGATGGAGAGTGTAGAGATACAACTATGCTTAAAACTATACAAAAGAGAATAAAAAATATTAAAAACAGAGATATCTTTATAGTGCTTCATCAGATGGGAAATCATGGACCAGCTTATTATAAACGTTATCCAAAAGAGTTTGAAAAATTTACTCCAATTTGTAAAACAAATCAGTTAGAAAATTGTACTAAAGAGGAGATAAGCAATGCTTATGATAATGCAGTTCTCTACACAGATTTCTTTTTGAGTAAAACAATAGAGCTATTGAAAAAAAATCAAAATAGGTTTGAAACGGTACTATTTTACATGAGTGATCATGGAGAGTCTTTAGGTGAGGGTGGAGTTTACCTTCATGGTATGCCTTACTTTATAGCTCCTGATGTTCAGAAACATATAGCATCATTTGTTTGGTTTGGTGAGAGTGAAATGAAAAAAAGAGTGAATTTTGAAGAGATTAGAGTTAGAAAAGATGAAAGCTTTTCTCAAGATAATCTTTTTCATTCTATTCTTGGACTTATGGAAGTTCAAACAGAAGTCTATGATGAGAAAAAGGATATTTTCAGATGAGAAATCAGCCTAAATATAATTTTATTAAAAATACAATCTATGCACTAAAAGGTTTGAAAGACATTATTCAGCATGAAAGTTCTTTTAGAATTGAGCTTATAATTAGCATAGCTTTGATACCATTTATACTTTTAATTGATATATCTTTAGTAGAAAAGATACTACTTTTTATAACAATGATGGGTGTCTTGATAGCAGAAACAATTAATAGTGCGATTGAGCGTGTAGTTGACCTTGTGACACTAGAGCATCATGAAATGGCAGGACGTGCCAAAGATGTTGGTAGTACAATAGTTTTTTTAAGTATAGGTTTGAGTGTTATTGTTTGGGGACTGATTTTAATAAAAAATTTTAGCTAGATAGAGACCAGATGAGGGAATAACACCTGTAGAGTGTTTTATTTGGGTGCTAAGTTGCTCTTTTAGTTGTTTAGATGTAAGCTTTTCGTTCATGATTTCAAGAGCAAAATTGCTCATCATTCTGACTTGACTTCTTAAAAATGAGTTACCTAAAAAGTAAATTATTGTCATGCCATTGTGAGTATATGCTCCTGCTTTGAAGATTTCTCTTACATCTGAGTTTGTATCACTCCCTTGTTTTTTGAAGTTTTTAAAGTCATGAGAACCTATGAAATTTTTTAAAATTGTATCTAGCTTTTTAGTGTTTATACTCTTTACATGTAGAGCATAATCAGATAAAAAAGGTTGATATTCTCCACTATATAGTACATATCTATAAAGTCTTTTTTTAGCACTAAATCTTGCATGAAATTCATCACTAATTAACTCTATAGTTTTGATATATATATTTGGATTAATCATTCGATTAAGTTCATCTTTGAGCCTAATCAAGTCATGCCAAAACTCTGGAATTTTACAGTGTAAGACTTGGGCAGTTGCATGAACTCCTGTATCTGTCCTTCCACTACCTACAAGTGTTGTAAGTATATTTAGATTTTTAAGTGCTTTAGTTATAACACCAGCAACAGTTGTAACTTTTTGTCTGTTATTTTGGATTTGAAAGCCATTGAATTTACTTCCGTCATAACTGATAGTGATTTTTATGCGCATTAGTATCTCAAAAGTATCTTTTTTCTATAGTAAAGGTAAGAACCAATTATAGTACTAAAAAAGACAAACCCAACAGCGATAAGATGCCCGTATTGAACCAATATTATTCCTGGTGCAAGATATCCAAATATAACTGCAACCATGGGAATATATATGCCACCTCTTTCATATCTATAAGTAACGATACCGATACTTATACCAAACAAAACTGTAGCAAGAGGGAAGAGAGCAATAAGTAGAAAAAAAGATAAATCATAAGCTCTCTTTTTATCTTTAAGAGCAAGTTTCCAGTAGCTAATTATATCTTGAACACTGCTTACCCTATCTTTTGGTTCACTTTTGAGGTACATTTTTTCAAAATTGACTTGCTCTATTTTTTTAGAAGATATTTCAAATGCTTTTCCAGAGGCAAGTTCTAGTTTTAGTATACCATTGTCATTTTTTATGTCTGCACTTTTGGAGGTTATAATTTTTTCTGTATTTTTAGTTGTCTCTTCTTGGTACATAACAACACCACTATAGCTATCTTTTTTATCACTCTTATCTATGTACACTAACCAGTCTGAAAATTTTTGACCGAATTCTGTTGCTTTTATATTGAATTTTGCTTCTGCTCTTTTATAGTCCAAAAAATTTGCATTAAGTTGTTTTGCTGTTGGGATTAGTACAAGTATATTGACTATGAGAAGAAGTGAAAGTATGGCAGAGACTATTATGAAAAGCCTTGCTATTTTTTTTGGCATATACCCAAGTGTAAAAAGCACTATTGTTTCATTCTCTTTAGAGAGATTAAATAACGATATACAAAGAGCTATAAAAAAAGTTATAGGTAGTGTATATATAAGTATGTTTGGTAAGAGATAGATATATAAAAGTCCTAATTCATAGAAACTTATTTTTATTATGGCAGTTATACTTGCTATTTTTATGAAAAAGACAACAGAAGTTATGAAAAATAGTGTAAAGAATAGAGATGCAAATAGTGAACTAAAATGCTTTAGTAAGTAGTGATTAACTCTACCCATATATCATCCTAAGAACAGTTGTTACTTCTGATGAATATGCCCAAGTTATATACATTCCTAGTGCTAAAAATGGTATAAAAGGGAGTTCATACCCTTTTGTTTTAACAATCATAAAAACAGGAAGTGCAATAAGCGCCGATATATAAATTGCTGCAAGACCAAGCTCAACTCCAACAACAGCTCCAATAATACCTGCTATGATAATATCAGCCTCTCCCATTGCCTCTTTTTTTATAACCCATGATATCAATATACGAAGTAGAGCAAACCCACCAGCAAGAATTAGCATACCATTTAATGATATCATAAAATCATCTATAAAAAGAGATACAAAAAGAGCAGGGATGCTAATGCTATCAGGAACAGCCTTGTACTTTAAGTCTATTACACTAAGGGCTAGCAACATTGTAAAAAGTGTTGATAGTATCAAGGCTTCAGCAACAGAGCTACTTTGATAGGCAGTCGAGATAAATATAAAAGTTGTTAAAGATTCTATAATAGGGTACTGAATAGATATTTTTTCTTTACAAAAGGCACATTTTCCACCAAGAAACAGCCAAGAGAAAATAGGTATGTTGTGGTACCACTTTAGTGGGTGTTTACATGTAACACAGTGAGAAGCAGGAAGAGATATACTCTCACCTTTTGGAACTCTTATAATGACTACATTTAAAAATGAACCTACTGCAAGTCCTATAAAACCATAAAAAATAAATATTGCTATTGTTGATGTTATCATAATGCCCCAAATCTCCTAGATGTTGTTTCGTATTTTGAAAGAACTGTTTCAAGCTCTCCAGTGCTAAAGTCTGGCCATAATGTACTAGTAAAAAATAGTTCAGCGTAAGCACTTTGCCAAAGTAAAAAGTTTGACAACCTCTGGTCTCCACCAGTTCGTATAAGTAGGTCAATGTCAGGAAAATTAGAAGTATCTAGTAGTTTACTAATGTCCTTTTCTTTAACTTCTACACCTTGTCTTATGGCTTCATTTACCGCTCTTGTTATTTCATCACGTGAACCGTAATTAATAGCCAATATTTGTGTCAGACCACTGCAGGTTGAGGTTTCGTTTTTTACTTTTAAGATTATTTTTTGTAAAGATGTTGAAAACTTACTTATATCACCTATGACATCAAATCGTATATTGTTCTCTTTTAGAGTCTTTAACTCTTTTTTTAAAAATTTGCCCAATAGTTTCATCAAAAACTCAATTTCAGCTTTTGGACGTTTCCAGTTTTCGGTACTAAATGCATAGAGTGTCAGATATTCAACACCAATCTTAGCACAATACTCTGTAATAACACGTACATTTTTTGCACCTTGTTCGTGTCCTGCTGAGCGTTTTTTACCTTGACGTTCTGCCCATCGACCATTGCCGTCCATAATTACTGCTAAGTGATTTAGGTTATTCATATTTTTAAATCCAATATCAATTTATCTGAGTTATATAACGGTTCTATAGGTTTTGTTATACTTATGTTTGTTGCTATATTTGATTTTTTTAAAAAATAGTAAGTTTTATCAAATAGAACTTCTAGGTTAAAAACCCCTTGACTGATATAGCCATTCATCGGTCCTAGGTTCTCAAAAGCACAATAGAATTTCATATATTTAGGTCCAAGTTTTATCTGGAGTAGAGTTGTTTTTCCATTGTGTTGTAGGGGTAGGTGTATGATATCTTCTTTAAGTGCGAGAAGCATATCACTAAAGAGTAAAAATCTATCTTTTTTTGTATCATCATTTGCCAAGTTTTCTATAAGCCACTCTTTAAATGTGCTTATAGGTGAGTCTACATTTGAAATTTGAGTTAGAAATTCGCTCAATTCAATATCTAAAAAACCACTGTTTTTCTGTAAAAAGTTAGGTTTTTTAATAAGACTAGATATGGTTATAATCCCAGCTTTACCCTCTCCAAAACTTCCCCAGTATTTTGCTCCACGTTCTAGTCTTTTTTGAGATTTTGTAGTAAATTCTTTTGTTCCTAGAAGAAGCTTGTATCTATCCATACCAAGACTTTTTAGAACTTCTATAGTTATTGGCAAAGAGCCATTAAATCTCATAGAAGATTTATTGTTTGCGTTAGCATCAATCTTTGAAAGTCTAGTTATGTTGTTCATCATAGTTTTTTAGATAACTCTACAATTTGTTTTGCAATCTCTTCTTTAGAGCAAAGAGTAAGTTTTACTTCACTCTGCTTTGTTATAAAAGTAACTTCATTTTTGTCTTTTCCAAAACTGTTTTGAGTATCAAGTATATTTAGACATACTGCATCAAGTGATTTTTTAGTTAACATATTTTTGGCACTATCTAA
>CAZHBU010000005.1:7129-12919 GCA_964530865.1 uncultured Sulfurospirillum sp. | reverse complement strand
AAAAATATCTGCCCATTTACCTATGTGAATATGGTTCAAATCATTTGCCCAGCTCTCAGAGTCTACATGTAAGACCTCATTTTGGCTAATAGCCTCAAAGGTAAGAGGGGTGATGAAACGTTTTGCCTCTTCGCTCATAATAACTCTTATGTTTGCACCAGCTTTGACAAATAGACGTATGATTTCCAAAGTTTTATAAATAGCAATGCTACCTGTAACACCAACTAAAATATTTTTGTTTTTAAGCATCGTTTTTACCCTTGTGCTTGTCACTCTCTTTGAGAAAGAATTTATAGAAAAAACCATCTAAAATTTTCATTTTTGGTCTTGCAATAGCTAAACTTCCTTTTTTTACACTTTTTGTTACAGTTGTTCCACTAGCTATTATGACATCATCTTCTATTGTTATTGGTGCTACAAGTTGTGAGTCACTTCCTATAAAAACATTTTTACCTATTATGGTTTTGTATTTTGCTTTACCATCGTAGTTGCATGTAATAGTTCCACATCCTATGTTAGTTCCACTGTCTATCTCACTATCTCCTAAGTAACTTAGATGTCCAGCTTTTACTCCATTGAGTGTTGATTTTTTTATCTCAACAAAGTTACCGATTTTTGAGTCAATCAAAACTGATTTTGGTCGAACTCTTGCCATAGGACCAATCTCAGAGTTTTTAAGCATGCTATCTTCAACTACAGAATTTGTTTTTATGATAGAGTTTATGATTTTACTACCCTTTAAAAGTGATACACCACTCTCTAAAGCAGACTCTCCTTCTATGATAACATCACTTTCAATGTAAATAGTCTCAGGCAGTCGCATACTAACTCCTGCTTCCATAAAACGTCTTTTAATTCTTTTTTGCATAATCTCTTCAGCGATACTAAGGTGGTATTTTGAATTTACACCCATAAAAGTCTCTTCATCTACTTCAACTGCTTTTACTTCTATGTTTTGTTCATTTGCCATGCTTACGAGGTCTGTTATATAGTACTCTTTTTGGCTATTGTTATTTGATAGTTTAGGTAGGTTTTTTCTTAAAAACTCAGTATCAAACAGATATACTCCAGCATTAACATTTTTAACTTCTAACTCTCTATCATTTGCATCTTTATGTTCGACTATCTTTGAAACCTTATGTGCACTGTCCATGATGACTCTTCCGTAGCCTGTTGGGTCACTACATGTAAAGCTACTCATAACTACTTTTACATCTTCTTTGAAAAAGGCTTTCATGTCGCTAGATTCAAGTAGAGGCATATCTCCATTTAGAACTAAAACCTTTTCATACTTTGGAGTAACTCCCATGATAGCCCCACCAGTTCCAGGAAAGTTTTCGTGGTCTTGCATAACATAGGTTAGGTTTTTAAAATGAGCATTCATTTTTTCTTGAATTAGTTCTGCTTGATGGTGCAAAATTACATGTATATCATCTGAGATCTTTCCAGCCTCTTTGATGATATGATAAAGCATAGGAAATCCACTTATTTCATGTAAAACTTTTGATTTTTTTGATTTCATTCTTGTACCAAATCCAGCAGCCATAATAGCAATTGAAGTGTTCATTGATAACTTTCCTCTAAATTGTTTATCTAAATAGTCGATATTTTAACTAAATAATGTTTTAATCGTTATAAAATGGCAGTTTTAACCGCTTTTTAACATAAAAACAATTAAACTATATAAAAATTATAGACTTACAAGGTAGATAAATATGGATTTAGGAACTGTCGTTGGTTTAGTACTTACGTTAGCACTTCTATTTGGTGCGATGGCAATGGGCGTTGGTATCGGTCCTTATATTGATATACCATCTGTTTTAATTGTTTTTGGTGGTACTACAGGCGTTCTTTTAGTCGGCTTTAAAATGGAGCAGATGAAGAGTTTATCTAAAGTATTTATGATAGCTATTAAACCTCCTCAAATTGATGTTCCTGAGCTTATAAAAAAGATGGTTGAATATTCAACAAAAGCAAGACGTGATGGTATTCTTGCACTTGAAGCTGATGCAAATAGTGAAGAGAATGATTTTTTAAAAAAAGGGCTCTCTATGGCAGTTGATGGAAATGAACCAGATACCATACGAGACATGCTTGAAATTGAGATGGAACAGACAAGTGCAAGGCATCAATCAAATGCACAGATATTTGACCAAATGGGTGGTTTTTCTGGAGCGATGGGTATGATTGGTACACTTATTGGTCTTGTTGCAATGCTTTTAAACATGGCTGATCCTTCAGCAATTGGTCCTTCTATGGCGGTTGCCTTACTTACTACCATGTATGGTGCCATGATAGGAAATATAGTTGGTGCTCCAGTGGCTAATATACTAGGAATTAGAGATGCTGATGAAACTTTGGCTAAAACTCTTATACTTGAAGGTATTATGGCGATTCAAGCAGGAGATAATCCAAGAACTTTAGAGGGTAAACTGTTGGCTTTTTTACCTCCTAAAGAGAGAAGTTCTCAGTTTGACTAGGATAAATTATGGGTAAGAAAAAATGTCCTGATTGTCCAAAGTGTATGCCTGGATGGTTGGCAGCTTTTGGTGATTTGATGTCACTACTTTTGTGTTTTTTTGTTTTACTTCTTTCTATGTCTACAATGGACGCAAAGAAGATACAAGAAGCTATAGGTTCACTCGCAGGAGCTCTTAGTGTTCTTGAAGGTGGAACAAAAACAGAGATAAGCCGTGAACGACAACAACAGGCAACTCCAATAGAATCTCAAGATGAAACTTCCAATAGAGTTGTAACTACTCAAATTAAAAAAGCGATAACAGAAATAAACGAGATGTTAAAAACATCTGGCGGACCAGAAATTCAGCTAGAAGAGGCAGAAGATGGTTTTATAATAAGACTTCCTGATGGACTTCTTTTTAAACCAGGAAGTGCTATTATTCAAAATGCTGATGCCATACTCTTTTTAAAACGTATAGCACTTATAGTAAAAAAATTACCTGAAAACCTACATGTAAAGGCAAGAGGTCATACAGATACAAATCCACCTGATAGCTCTAGTCCATATAAAGACAACTGGGAACTCTCTACCGCTCGTGCAGTAAGTGTTGTTAAAGAGCTTATTAAAAACAGAATTGACCCAAGAAGGATGTCTGCTTCTGGAAAAGCAGAGTTTGACCCAATCACTTCAAATGCAACTGAAGAAGGAAGATCTAAAAACAGAAGAGTGGAACTTCATTTTTTCTCAATAGATAGTGGTACAAAAAGTAGAGCAGAAAAAAGTATACTAGATACTGCTGTAAAGGCGGAGTAGTTGAAGAAAATTTTAATACTGCTTTTGCTTTTTAGTACCAACTTGCTTGTTGGGGCTGATGCAATTCCCACGATAAATTTAAGCCTAAGTGCTCCTGATTCTCCTGAACAGTTAGTGACCAGTTTAAACTTACTTGTAGTACTTACAATTTTAGTGCTTGCTCCTTCTATGGTATTTATTGGAACTAGCTTTTTAAGACTTATTGTTGTATTTTCATTTTTACGTCAAGCACTTGGAACTCAGCAGATGCCTCCAAATCAAGTTTTGGTTTCGCTCGCACTCATTTTGACATTTTTTATTATGGAACCAATTGCAAAAAACTCTTACGAAATTGCAGTTAAACCATACCTTGCCCAAGAAATAGGCTATGAAGAAGCCTTTGAAAAAGGTGTTCAACCATTTAAAGCTTTTATGATAAGAAATACAAGAGAGAAAGATTTAGCACTTTTTTTTAGAATAAGAAAGCTTGATAATCCAAAAAATATAGAAGATGTACCTTTGACAGTAGCAATGCCAGCTTTTATAATCAGTGAGCTTAAAACTGCTTTTCAGATAGGTTTTTTACTATACCTTCCATTTTTAGTTATAGATATGGTTGTTGCATCAGTTCTTATGAGTATGGGTATGATGATGCTCCCACCAGTCATGATTTCCTTACCATTTAAGCTACTAGTTTTCGTGCTAGTAGATGGCTGGAATCTTCTTGTTGGTAATCTAGTGGCCAGTTTTCATTAAAATTTAGTTTGCTATATATTTAGAAAAATCTACAAGGTTTTTACTCCAGTTTGGGTTTAATGGGCTTACTTTTACTACAGGTATTTTAAGCTCATTTGCTATCTGTTTTGCTATAGCATTAGAAAATTCTGGTGAAGTAAATATGACACTTACTTTTTCCTCTTTAGCTTTTTTTATTAAATGTTTTAACTTTTTAGGTTTAGGGCTTTTCCCTTCTACTTCTATAGGAATTTGTATTAGGTTATACTCTTTTGCAAAGTAGCCCCAAGATGGGTGAAATACCATGAATTTAATCTTTTTTTGTTTAAAAATATCTTTTATTTTTTGATCTGTTTTGTCTACATGTAGTAAAAATTTATCAAGATTTGATTTGTAGTACACTTTATTGTTTTTATCTATTTTTATAAGTTCAGCATATATGTTTTTAGCAATAACTTTTACATTTGTTGGGCTTGTCCAGATATGTGGGTCTTTTGCTTCATCTTCATTATGGTTTTTATGTTTGTGTTCATGCTTTTTAATATCTATTTTTTCTATTCCCTTAGATATATCAAATATTTTCATATTACTATTTTGGTTTTTAAATCTTTGTAACCAAGCTTTTTCAAATTCAACCCCAATAGAAAAATATACATTAGCATTTGAAATAGCCTTCATCTGAGATGGTTTTGGCTCATAAGTATGTGGGGAATTTCCAGGTTTTACCATTAGTGTGACATTGACTTTATCACCACCTATTGCTTGTAAAAAAGTTTGTTGGGGAAGTATACTAACGACTACGTTTATATTTGCACATAAAAAATTGTTGATAATAAGTATTAATATTGTTATTTTTTTCATGTATGAATTATAGTGAAATAACTTTTATATGTAAAGCTCAAACCTATCCATCTGTTTCAACAAAGAATCAAATAATTTTTGTGCATGTTTTAGTATTTTTTCGTTTTGGTTTTCTGCTTTTTCTAAAATCTTATCTATTGTTTTAAGTGTTTGGTCACTTAGGTAGTTTTTAGTGTTTAAGTTATCTGTTTTTGGAAGATATTGGTTTATACCAAATGCCTTATTAGTAATCTGTGCCATTGAGAAATCTTCTTCACTCTCTTTTACATTTTCCATGTACTTCTCAAGCATTGGCTTGATAGCTTTCATAGCTTCATCAATCTCTTTTTGGTCTTGGGCATCTATACCATTGCCTTCATATTTGAAACTATAGCCATATGAATGCGTAAGTGAAAGCATCATTTCAGTTTTGTTGCCATCTTTTTTATATGACATTTCAGAAGATTTTTCATCATACATTTTCAAATTTATTTTATCTCCACTGCTTGTTTGCATTGAGAAATTAAAATTGTTGTAGTTATATTCACTAGTATTAATACTTTGCATGATATACCCCTTTTAGGGTATATCGGCAAAGTAGTATATCATTTTAGTTTGCATCCATTAGCATTAACTTTGTCTAGTATGGTAGTATTTGGACATTTGTCATACAAATCAATAACCCCATCATTGTCGCTATCAATGGCACAACCATAGTTGTTAACTTTTGCTAGTGAAGGTGTATTTTTACAAGTGTCAATATAGTCATAAACACCATCATTATCACTATCTATTTGTAGATTTTGATATGAACAGCCACTAAATAAAATTAGTATAGTTAAAACAATATATGTAGTTTTCATTAGAACATTCCTCCTCCACCCATACCACCGCCAGAGCCTCCACTCATACCACCGCCAGAGCCTCCACTCATACCACCGCCAGAGCCTCCACTCATACCA
>CAZHBU010000005.1:2546-7029 GCA_964530865.1 uncultured Sulfurospirillum sp. | reverse complement strand
CCGCCAGAGCCTCCACCCATACCACCGCCAGAGCCATTATTCATATTGCTACTGCGTTGTTGTGACGATTTTTCATTCATATGGCTTTGTGTTTTTTTTCTCTTTTTAGTTATTTTAGCCAAAATTTTTCTCATTTTTTCTTCTCTATCTTGACCTTTTTGTACAGATATTCTATCTTTTATCTCATTCATATACCTATATCTATTTTGATGTTGAGTCCGATTCATTTTTTCAATCAGTTCATCTATAGTCTTTATATCTTGTATCTCTTGTTGGGTGGTTGTGTCATCACCTGCTGGAACTTCATCTGCCCCATATACTACACCTGATAAGCTTAGTAGTAAGCTTAAAGCTACGATTTGTGTTTTCATCATCTTCTCCTTGTTTTGATAGAGAAATTATGCCATAGGAGTGTTACTTGAGTGTTACCTCTATTTTTGTTCCTACATCTAGGGTACTTGTCATTTTGATTTTATAGCCTAGCTTATGTGTAAGCTTTTGAACTATATCAAGCCCCAATCCTATACCTCTATCTGTCTCTTTATAAAATCTGTCAAATACTCTACTTATGTTTTTTATGCCTATTCCACTATCTTCTACAACAAATTTTTTTTCATCTACATGTAGAGCTACATTACCATCTTGTTTGTTGTACTTACACGCGTTAGATATAAGGTTGTCAACTATGCGTGAGAACTCATTTTTAGAAGTTTTGATATGGTCTACTTCTGTATTTATTTTGAAGTTTATATGAGGATAGATATAGCTATAGTAGTTTACTTTTTCATCTATAAGATTTTTTATGTCAATCTCTTCTATATTTAAAGGAGTATCTTTTATGAGCATTTCTAAGTTTGCATAGAGAGAGCTTATGTTTTTGGTTGAGAACTCTATTCTTTTTATCGCTTCATCTGATTTTTTGTTTTTTAGTATTTGAAGGTTTAATAGTATAGATGAAATAGGAGTGTTCAGGTCGTGGATGATATCTTTTAAAAACTCATCAAGAAGATTAAGTGCAGTTTTTAGTGGTTTAAGTGCATATATGGAGTAAAATATGGACATCATAAAGAGCACTATTGTAGTAAGAAAAAAGTATAAAAAAGCTCGTTCTTTCAGGCTTTTTAGATTTTCTTGATAGATTTTATAGGGATATATGATTTTAAGAGTGCTTGTTTTTGAAGTAGGTATATCAAAGTAAGCAAATATTTCACTATCATTTATCTTCAAATCAAATAAATTTTCTTTTTCTTTTATAGGAACAATATCAACTACTATTTTTTTGTCTTCAAAGTTATAATTATATAGTTTTATTTTGTTAAAAATCTCTACATGTAAAGAGTGCTTTTGTTCTTGAAAATAGAAAAAGAAGATTATGCTGTTAAGTAGAGTTAGTGTTATGAAAAAGAGTAAAAAACTCTTAAGAAGTGACTCTTTTTCAGATTTTTTCAAGTCTATATCCTTGTCCACGTATGTTTGTTATATCTACATGTAAAAGCTTTTTTATCTTCGTTATGTGGACTCTAAGCCCAACATCGGTAGGTTTTTCCATAAGATCAAAAATTAAGTTTTTATCTACAATATTTCCTATATTTTTTAAAAAAAGTAAAAATATATCTTTGTCAATCTGGGGTATATTTATATTTTGCTTATCTTTTTTTAGCTCATCAGTTTTTATGTTGTACTCTATGTTTTTGTATTTGATTATGTTTGAGTTTACTTTTAATTTAGCATTTATTCTTACCAAAAGCTCATCAAACTCAAATGGTTTTTTTATGTAGTCATCAGCTCCTACTTGAAAACCTTTTGATAGCGAGTCTATATCTCTAAGAGCTGTAAGAAAAAATGCTGTAGTCTCATCTCCACTATCTCGAAGCTCTTTTAAAAAGTCAAAGCCATTTAAAAAAGGTACATTTACATCTAAAAGGTATAAGTCAAACTTCATTTCAAAACTAAAATCCATTGCCATGTTTCCATTTTTTGCAAGATACACTTCATAACCTTGCATTTCTAAGAGTTCATTAAGGGTTTGTGATAGTATCTCATCGTCTTCAAGAAGTAAAATTTTATACAAGGCTAATCCTTCATTTTTTCCTCTAATATTTTAGCATAAAATGAGATAGGGTAAGTAAGAAGTAGATAACCGATTGCCAAAGGAATGTAACTTTCCAAAGTAGAGTAAGTGTAAGCATTGACCTCTTGGGCATTCATCGTAAACTCGCTAATCGAGATGATAGAGAGTAAAGAAGAATCTTTGATGATGGACGCAAACTGTCCCGTAAGTGGTGGTAAAATTCTCTTATATGCCTGAGGAAAAATTATGTACATGTAGGACTGTGTTGGGTTAAAGCCTAGTGATTTTGCAGACTCATACTGCCCTTTATCTATGCTTTTAACTCCTGCTCTTATGATTTCACTTACATACGCTCCACTAAACATAGCTAAAATTACAGTTCCAACAATATAGCGGTTATCAAACCCGAGGTTACTCGCAAAGACATAGAAGAAAATCAAGATTTGGACTAAAAGAGGAGTCCCTCTAATGACTTCTATGTAAAACCTAGAGAAAAATCGCAAAATTATAATTTTAGAGTTTTGCCCATAAGCAAATATGACACCAATAACTAGACTAAGAATTAGAGCAAAAAATGAGATATAGATAGTCATTAAAAAACCATCTATAAATTTCTTTTTGTATTCATATATGCTTTGCCACTCAAATTCATAGTTTATGGTAGTAAACATAAAGTAAAATAGTGTGATTATAGAGATACTCAATAGTAAAAAGTTGAAGATGTAAACACTTTTTTTAGTCTTTACATCTTCTTTTTGGTCAATCTCTTGAATAAAAAAATCTTTTAAGATAGTCTGTCCCTAGAAAAAGAATTTTATACCAAGCTTGTCAAAAGTAGCTCTTGCTTCTGTGAGGTATTTTTTTGAAAGTTCATCAAAAGTACCGTCACTTTTTGCTTGTTTAATAAAAGCATCTACTTTAGTTTTTAGCTCAGTATTTCCCTTCTTAATTGCCATTCCCCAGTGTTCTGGTGACTTTTGGAAAGGTTCTAGTAGTGCTATAGTAGTTTTTTGGTGTTTATTCCAGTTTTTGTAGATAGTAAGCTGGTCATATAAAAAGCCATCTGCTTTTTTCTGAATAACTTCTAAAACTGCAGCGTTCTCTTTATCGAAAACCAATAAATCAACATTTGTTAAGTACTTGCTAGCATATATATGTCCTGTTGTGCCTTTTTTTACTGCTACAACTTTACCTTTTTTGTTCAAATCAGTTATACTTTTTACATCACTTGATGGGTTTGTTAGTATCGCTAAGTTTGATTGTGCATAAGGTACAGAAAAGTCTATGGTTTTTGCACGCTGTTTTGTGATAGTCATAGATGATATGATTAAATCAACTTTTGCAGTTTTTAGTGATGGTATAAGTCCATCCCATGCAATGTTTTCGATTTTTACTTCACGACCTAAGTATTTACCTAGAGCATAAGCCAAATCAACACTAACTCCGCTTGGTTTTCCATCTTTATCACTCATCTCAAATGGTGGATATTGAAGTTCCATTCCAACTACCAAAGGTTTTTCGGCAGCAACTAAATTTGTAACAGATAAAAATAGCGTAACTAAAAGAGCGCTAATAAGTTTTAACATTAAATATTCCTTAGAAAATAATTTGTTTAATTGTATAGTTTTATGCTTATATAAAAATAAGTTAATTTTTTTCAAACCATTAATAAGCTACAATAAATATACAACTAAGTTTTTTTGATTATACAATGCAGTAAAAAGAGTAAAGAAGAGTATCGTAACCGTGAATATAGAAGAAAAAATAAAAAATTTGCCTAAAAATTCACTACAAAATTGAAAATGAATTTTTAAAATGCTAAAATATTAAATAAAGAAGAATCAGCCGGTTTACTCAGAGGGTTCAATTATAAAAATTTTAAGGAGGTAGTAGCTTTGGAAAATAGTAATACTAAGCTAGAAGAAAGATCAATAACAAGAGAGAATGGAATCTCTTCAAAATCAAAAATGGAAATTTTAGCAGCAGATGATAACCTTATAAATCAGAAGTTACTAACAACTGTGCTTAAAAAACTTAACTGTAATGTAACTTTAGCCTTGAATGGTAATGAAGCAGTAAGCATAAGAAAGAAAAATAATTTTGATTTGATTTTAATGGACATTCAGATGCCTATTAAAGGTGGTGTTGATGCTGCAAAAGAGATCATTGAGTATGAAAAAGAAAACAATCTAGAGCATATACCTATAGTTGCTTTAACAGGAAATACTCAAAAAAGTGATAAAGATGAATATATTAGCGCTGGTATGGATGATTATATGTCTAAGCCTATTAATATTAAAGAATTAGAGCTTTTAGTAAAAAGCTATTCTAAAGTTGATCTTATTGCAGAACAGAAAATTGCAGAACAGAAAATTGCAGAACAGAAAATTGCAGAACAGAAAATTGCAGAAC
>CAZHBU010000005.1:0-2446 GCA_964530865.1 uncultured Sulfurospirillum sp. | reverse complement strand
AGAAAATTGCAGACAATAATATTTTTTATGAAGATTTCAATATTGAAACACAAGAAAAAAATGAAGCTATTTTATTGTTGAAAAATTCTGAATTATCATTAAAAATATTCTCTCTACTATTTAATAAAATGGGATTTGAGGTTCATGGAACAACATCTATTGATGATTTTTTAGAAAATATAAAAAAAAGCAAGTATAAATTTGTTATGTTTGATGATGTTATGTTAGGAAACTCAATAGAACTTGTTATTGATATAGTTAAAGAAAGTTACTCAATACCTTGTGCTTTTAATGTATTAAATAGTGCAAAGAAGCTTAGTTGCGAAGTTATATCCTCACGTATTAATTATGAGGCTATAAAAAATCAATTAGCTAAGTTGTAGCTATAGCTTTTAAAGATCATTAGTGGATGTTCCAATTTAAATTTACTAGTCAAGTACTACGTTAAACTTATTAAAAATATGTTATGAGTCAAGACCACTTCTAAACTCTTTATGCCCTTTTTTAATGACTATAGCTTTTTGCTTCTCTTTTTTGTGTACATCTTTTTCTACAAAAATTGGTTTTCTAGTTTTTGGATCAAGTTCTGTGTAGTACATAAGAGTTGAGTAAGTTGAAGGAGTAGGGGTAAAGACTTGAGCTTGTTCAGGGTTCATTTTAAGTACATTAGTCGCAAAGTCTTTTAGATTGTACATGTTCTGCTCTTTGCACCCTGGATGTGCCGCTATTAAGTAGTAAGTTAGAAATTGTTGCTTACCAGACTCTTTGTTTAGTTTGTCAAAAAGCCTTTTAAAATCGACCAGAGATTGTTTACCTGGTTTTCTCATGTATTCCAAAACCTCATCATCTATATGTTCAGGTGCTACTTTCATCTGTCCACTTATGTGGTGATTTACTATCTCTTTTAGGTAGTTGTAGCCGTTGTATTTATCATCGCTTATGAGGTCATAGCGTATGCCACTTGCTATGAAAGCTTTTTTTATTCCCTTGATGGAGCGTATTTTTCTTAACATTTTTATCTGTGCTGAGTGGTCTGTTTTCATAGTTTTACACATAGTTGGTGTCATGCAAGCCTTATGTTCACATGTTCCTTTTTTTATCTTTTTATCACACTCAAAGCCATACATATTTGCAGTTGGTCCACCAACATCTGAGATAATGCCTTTGAAGTCTTTATACTCTGTAAACTTTTTAGCCTCTTTGAGTATGGACTCTTCGCTCCTGCTTCGTATGGTTCTACCTTGATGAACTCCAATAGCACAGAAGTTACACTCTCCATAACACCCTTGATGTGTGTTTATAGAGAACTTTATAGTATCAAGTGCTTTTACTTTACCATCAGGTTGATGGTATGGGTGCAAGTCTCTTTCGTACTCCAAATCACTTATGCTGTCCATCTCTTCAGTCGTAAGGTTGATAGCAGGAGCATTTTGTATGAGATAGCGACTGTCTATTTTTTGGCAAAGTCCTTTTGCACTTACGGGGTCATTGTTTTTATAGAAATCATCAAACATATCTATAAACTTGTTTTTGTCTTTCAAACACTCATCATGACTAGGAAGCTGTATATACTCCTCTTTTGGCTCTTTAGATATGTAGCTAACACCTCTTACATGTAGAGGTTTCTCGCCATTTTTCAAAGAATTAGCAAGCTCAATCACACTATTTTCAGCCATTCCAAACACAAGGTAATCTGCTTTTGCATCAAAGATGATAGGTTTACGAAGCTTATTTGACCAAAAGTCGTAGTGAGTAACACGCCTAAGACTAGCCTCAATCCCCCCAAGGACTATAGGAGCAGTATCTTTAAAGTGCTGACGTATGAGGTTACAGTACTTTAGAGTCGCCATATCTGGACGTTTATTGTTTATGCCACCTGGCGTGTAGTCATCATCACTTCTAAATCTTTTTGTTGCAGTGTAGTTTGAAACCATAGAGTCCACGCTCCCACCACTTACACCCCAAAAAAGCTTAGGTTCACCAAGTCTTTTTATGTCAATATCACTCTTTATATCAGGCTGACCGATAATCCCAACACGATACCCAGCACGTTGTAAAACACGTCCAATGACCGATACACCCATGTAAGGAGAGTCTATGTAAGCATCACTTGTAATCAAAATAATATCAAGTTTTTTCCAACCTCTTTTTTTCATCTCTTTTCTTGTTGTTGGTAAAAACATATATTATCTTCCTTTTTATTTACTTTATTATACAATAAAATTATGAACAAAAAGCCACTTGCAATCATCATTTATAACATCATGATAGTAGTTTCAGTCATGTATGCAACTCAACCACTTCAGCCACTTCTCTCTACGGAGTTTGGCATCAGCATGACTCAACCTTCTCTTTGAGTGTCATAGCAGTTTTTATTCTTTTGCTTTTAGCCATTTTTACTATGCTGTTTTTAAACAGAAAAGTTTTTGTATAGTTTTGTTACAAT
>CAZHBU010000004.1:12196-59247 GCA_964530865.1 uncultured Sulfurospirillum sp. | reverse complement strand
AAGCTTGTCTTTTTTCATAAAATATTTTGCAGCTCCAAGAGCTGTCAAAAGTGCCAGCACATACATAATTCCATACCAATGAACTGATATAAAACCTAAATCAAAAGCTATTGGGTCGAAGTTGTTGTATATGTTATTCCAGTATGTCATTTATTTCCTTTACATGTAAAAATAATTTACAATCTTTTTTCATTTTTGTTGAATTTATATCTATCATATCTAGGCTTTTGTATTTATATTTATTTGTGATGTATGATAGTTTCGCTTTATGTGGAACCAAACTTGGGGAATTTCTCATAAATTCATATAAAATATTAGAATATTTACTATTAACTGCTATATTTCTGCAAAACTGTTCGTATGCTTTTTTTGATTCATTATTATCTTGTTTCACAATATATGCTTTTACCTCCGAAACATCATACATATATTCATACACTCCATCATGTCCGACAAAAAGATACTGTGTATTTTTTCTATAAATTATTTTTGGATAACCTGTGACTTTTAAATACTCTTGATATAAAAAATCTGGCTGAAATTTATCTTCTCTATAAGAATTTATCTTTAATTCATCCCAAAAAATATGTGCTATTGGAATAAATACCAATATTGCATAAAATATACCAAAAGTAGCAATCATTACATATAATAAAAATTCTTTTGTTTTATAAATAACATCTCTAATATAAAAAATCTTTTGTTTTAAAAATGCGACTAACATAAAAATTATATATAAAACAATAAAAACAATGATTAAGTACAATATAATTGAAAATAAAATTGAAATAAAAATACTAATAAAGGTATATCCTATAACAAAGAGTAGTTCTGGAAAACCGACTTTTATTGTTTGTATTGGTACTCCGATATCCACAAGTGCATAAGAGAAATAAGATGAGTAGAGCAATACAATAAAAGATATGGAAATTGATAAATAATACCCATTAAAGAACTCTAGAAAATTCTTTTTTTCTTTTTGTAAGTCATATTGTATATCGAACCATATTTTTCTTAATATTTTATAGTCTTTTTTATACTCTTTTGTCTTTGGAATATAAAATAACTTAATCCTTTTTTTTAAAAAATCTTCTGTTTTTATTTCTCTTAAAAACTCTATTTCTTGAAATTCACTCCCTATAATTTTTTCTTTTGATTCTAAAACCTTATTATTTTTTACATCGTAAACAATATAAAAAAGATAAAACTCTTCATAATCAATATTTTTTTGCTTATAATTTGTAAATTTTCCTAATTTCAAGTCACCTATATTCAATCTATTAACTTTTTAATTTGTCTTTTCAATTTTGGCAAATGACCTTTTATAATACTCCAGATCTCAACAGAGTCAATTCCAAAATAATCATGAGCCACAATGTTTCTAAAATCTTTTATCTCTTGCCAAGGTATATTAGTATGTTTCTCTTTAAATGAATTTTTAAGTTTTACTATCATCTCGCCTATAACAACAAACTGCATCATAGTAGCATCAAAATTCATCTCATGATGAAAAAAATCATCGTCATTTTTAAAATCTTTACTATAGTTTTCTATCTTTTCTATTGCTTCTAAAATAGCTTTACATGTAAAGATATTATTTGACATATATAGCATCTTTTAAAACTTCATCTTTTATAAAAGGCTTTAAACATTTTTCGTTTGCAATATCCACATTTCTATGAAAATAATCTTGAAGTAGTTTTTTAAACTCTCTTTTTTTTGTATACACATCGCCAGGGTTTTCAACATAAGTAACTAAGATATCTATATCACTATCTTCAGTCGCTTTATCTTTTGCAAATGAACCAAACAGAGCTATATCATCAAGTCCAAATTTACTTTGAAACTCTTTTTTATTAGTTTTTATAAACGATAATATATCTTGCTTATCCATCTTTTCTCCTTTACATGCAGTATATCAAATTATACTCTACTTTAAAACATCCAAATTAGGCTCTTTTGCATGTTTTAAAAGAACATAAACAACTACTGCAAATAAAACTACCATAAAAGCAGTAAAGTAAACTGGTATATCTTTTAGAACAACAAAAGTAACTATCAAAATAGAGAGTAAAGTTGGTGCTTCATTGTAAGCTCTAAAAAACTTTCCACTCTTCTTGCATGTAGAGTTTAAAAGCTGTTTTCTATAAACTTCCATTGAGTAGTCATATACTATCAAAATGGCAAGTAAAAATAATTTTGCGTATATCCACAATCCTGTTTCAAAAAGTACTGGGTTTAGTACAAGCATAAGAGTTCCACTTACAACAGTTGCCCACATTGCAGGAACTCCTATGTACTTGTAGAGTTTATACTCTTGGATTTTTACCACTTCTACAAACTGTGGTTTATCCATGTGCTCTACGTGATATACAAAAAGTCTAGGTAGGTAAAACAGTACCGCCATCCATGATATGAAAGACATAATATGAAAAATAAGTATGTACATGTAGTAATCCATTATCTCTCCTTTAGAGCTTCAGCTATAAGCTCAACTGGGTTTTTAAACACTACTTCTACTTTTGAAAGGTGCATTGAATTTCCTATTTGCATACGACAAGCACTACACTCTGCACTTACGATGTCTGCTTTTGTATCTTCTATCATAGCTGCTTTTGGAAGACCAGCTGCTACAACAAAATCATATTTTTCTATTTGCAAAGTTACTCCACCAAAACCGCAACATCTATTTGGATCGCTCATCTCTTTTAACATATAGTTTTGGCTTATCAAATCTCTTGGTTCTTTGTATATGCCTTGCATTTTTCTAGCATGACAAGGGTCATGGTAAGTTACAAGAACATCTAATCTTTTTTTACTTTTTAATATCTCTTTTAATTTGGTATTTTTTGAAAGGTACTCTGTTGCCATGTGTATTTTTGATTTTATTGCTATGGCTCTCTCTTTCCACTCAGGTTGGTCCTGAAAAAAGTGCGCATAATCCTCTTTTATCATAGCACTGCAAGTTGCTTCAGGAATAATAACTGCATCAAGTTCATCTTGAAAACTCTCAATATATTCAATGTTAAACTTTGCCAAGCTGTCAACACTATCGAAATCGCCAGTAAAGTAAGATGGTGCACCACAGCACTTTTGCTGTTTTATCAAGTATGCATCTATCTCTAAAACTTTCAAGATTTCAAGTAGAGATTTACCAATATCGGTGTACATGTAGTTACCCAAACAACCTATAAAAATACCTACTTTTCCTTTACCCCCATTTCTAATCACATCTGGATGAGAATTTAGAAAACTTTTTTTTGCTAAACTTGGGAAAAGTCTATCATACTTTATGAGTGGAAAGTTACGTAAAAACATAGACTTTCGTTTATCATCTTTTTTAAATGCACATGTTTGAAAAACAAAACCAAATTTTGCAGCTATGTCCATGATATTGCGATTACGAAGTAGAAAAAATGCTAACTTTTTGTACCAAGCTAACCCAAATTTCTTTCTTATGTCATTTCTTACTTGCTCTATTAGCATATCTACTGGTAAATCATTTGGACAGACATCAACACAGTTCGTACATAAAAAACAACTTTCAAAAATGCCTTTTACATTTTTATCAAGTTCTAAGTTCCCTTTTTTATATGCACCTAAAAGCTCCAAAAATCCACGAGGGGTTGTAACTTCATCTGCATTAACATTATGGATGGTACAAGTAGGAATACACTTTCCACACTTTATACAAGCGTCATTTACATCATCAAAGTTAAACATTACACCGTCTTTGAAAATCTACGTTTTGATTCAGGAATTTTTTGTAAGTACGCGTCAAATGGCATAACTATGTTTCTTATTAAAAGTGTTCCTGTTGTGTTTACTAAAATCTTATCAGAGTGTACTTCGACTAAGCCCTCATCTTCAAATACTTTTAGTTTCTCTAGTGCATCATCAAAGTACTCTGCAAAAACTATCCCAAACTCTTTCTCAACTTTTGTGATATTGAGTTTAAAGTTACTCATCATCTCCATAATAACTGCTTTTCTTAGTACATCATCATCACTCAAAGTCAATCCTCTATGAACAGGAAGATGTCCCGCATCTAAAAGTGCTTCATACTCTTTCATCTCTTTTACATTTTGCACATAGTGATGAACACCATCACCAATACTAGTAAGCCCAACACCTACTAAATCAGCGCCACCTTTTGTTGTATAACCTTGAAAGTTTCTATGAAGCTCACCTTTTTCTATAGCTAAAAAAAGCTCGTCATCTGGCTTTGCAAAGTGATCCATTCCTATCATACGAAGTCCATTTGAAGTTAGATAATCAATAGTATATTTTAGTATAGTAAGCTTTTCACTAGGGTGCGGTAAAGTTGTTTCATCTATCTTTCTCATTGTCTTCTTCATCCAAGGAACATGGGCATAATTAAACACTGCAAATCTATCAGTATCTAGTTTGAGTGCCATCTCTAGTGTCTTTTTAAAAGTTTCACTTGTTTGAAATGGTAGTCCATAAATCAAATCCATATTTACAGACTTTATCCCGGCACGTCTCACCATTTTCACTGCATTATCAGTCACTTCAAATGGCTGAATTCTGTGAATAGTTTTTTGTACTTTCTCATCAAAATCTTGGACACCAAAACTAACACGATTAAAACCATGCCCTACAAGTACATCGGTCTGTTCTTGATTTAAAAAGCGAGGATCAATCTCACAGCTTATCTCAGCCTCACTACTCCAGTTTTTAAAATACTTTTTTATCAGTTTTATGATTCTGTCTAACTGCTCTGCACTGAAAAATGTAGGAGTCCCTCCACCAAAATGCATCTGTAACACTTCACGAGATGTATCAAGGTGCTTCGAGAGTATCTCTAGCTCTTTTTCCAAGTAGCCTATATAACGCTCTTTTTTATCCTCTTTAGAAGTAAAAACAACATTACATCCACAAAAGTAACAAGCACTTCTGCAAAACGGTAAGTGAAAATACAAAGAAAGTTTTCTGCTACTATCTTGATTTTCTAGTATATCTATATATGTTTTTTCTGTAAAACTTTCACTAAACTCTGGTGCTGTTGGGTAACTTGTATATCTAGGTCCTGGTTTTGAATACTTTGAAAACTGATCGAAATTTATCATTATTTACCTTATCTTGGAACTACATGTAAATCTTTAAAATTCAAAAAAAGATTTGGGTGTTCTGCTTTTATTTTTGTTACTAACTCTTCTAAATCAACATTGATTACTTTTATATCTTCTTTTTCTTTAGTTGCTTTGTTTTTTATCTCATCCATTGCAACTGCCCATACATCTTGAAAATCTATTGGTATATTTTGCCAAATAGTCTTTTCTAGTTTAAGATTGAAATTCTCTTCTTGTGTTGCTCTAAAGTTTTCTACTATTTTATTTACAGAGTTTATCGACATCATGGTGTGAAGTTTTTGATTTTCGTCAACAACAAACCAAGGTTCATTGGCACTCCAACTGCCACTCTTTAAACTCAATCTTTTAACTTCAGGATTTTCTGTGTTTTCTATCTCTATTACAGTTTTATTTCCATTTAAGCCAATATCTTTTGAGATGACATTTATCATCTCAAATACACTCAATTCATTAGCCATTTTTATTCCTATGACCTTCTAACCAAACCATAACACCTTTTTGTGCATGTAGACGGTTTTCAGCTTCATCAAAAACTATATCAGCATAATATTCTAAAACTTCTTCACTAACTTCATAACCACGATAAGCTGGTAAACAGTGTAAAAATATAGCATCATTTTTAGCTAACTTCATCATGTCCATATCAACCATGTAGTCTGCAAATTCTTTTACTTTTGCCTCTTTTTCAGCTTCTTGTCCCATAGATATCCAAGTATCTGTTGTTACTACATCAACGCCATACACTGCTTCTTTTGGGTCATTTGTGTAAGTGATTTTTGCTCCACTTATCTTTGAAAGTTTCTTGGCATCATCTACAATCTCTTTCCAAGGCTCTCTTCCTTTGGGAGTTGCAATGCGTAGTTCAAAACCAAGTTTTCCAGCTAACATCATCCAAGAGTGTGTCATATTATTTCCATCCCCTACATAGGCAACTACAGGATTTTTACTCTTTCCATGCTCTATCATAGTGAGATAATCAGCCATAAGTTGAACAGGATGATACTTGTCTGTAAGTCCGTTTATAACAGGTACTCCCGAATGCTTAGCAAACTCATCTAGTACTTTTTGATCATAAGTACGAATCATAATCATATCTATCATTCTTCCCATCACACGAGCAGAGTCCTTCATAGACTCTCCACGACCAAGCTGAAGGTCATTTGAGGAAAGAAACAGTCCTTGCCCACCAAGCTGATGAATACCAACTTCAAAACTTATACGAGTTCTTGTACTGCTTTTTTCAAAAAGCATCCCAAGAGATTGATGCTGTAGATATGGAATATAGTTTTTTACTTTTGCTTCTTTTTTTATTTTAATTGCTAAATCAAAAATTTCTAAAATATCTTCTTTACTATGGTCGTATATTGATAAAAAATGTTTCATCTCTGCTCCTAATCAGTTTTTGAGGATAGGCATCTTTTCTTTTAGAAAAGCAGCCCGTCCCGCTATTACTATTTTTGGTTTAAAATCTCTGCTACTTCTTTTGCATGATAACTTATAATTATGTCTGCTCCTGCTCTTTTAAAAGCAATCATAGTTTCCATCATAACTCTTTCATAGTCAATCACGCCAGCTTTCCCTGCAGCTTTTAGCATCGCATACTCTCCACTTACATTATAAATAGCCATTGGAGTCGTAGTTGCATCTTTTATCTCACGAATTATATCTAAGTAAGCAAGTGCAGGTTTTACCATAAGTATGTCTGCTCCTTGCATTTCATCTTCTACTGATTCTGCTATAGCTTCACGTCTATTTGCTGGGTCCATTTGGTAACTTCTTCTATCTCCGAAACTTGGGCTTGACTCAGCCACATCACGAAATGGTCCGTAATATGCACTAGCAAATTTTGTTGAGTAAGCCATGATAGGAAGGTTTTCATAACCACCCATGTCAAGTCCTTCTCTTAGAACTTCTATGGTTCCATCCATCATGCCACTAGGTGCTATCATGTCTACCCCAGCTTTGGCGTGAAGTATTGCTTGTTTTGTTAGTATCTCCAAAGTTGCATCATTGTTTACTGTTTCTTTTTCCATATCGAGTATGCCACAATGTCCATGGTCTGTAAACTCACAAAAACATAAGTCCGAGATTACAAACATGTCAGGAAACTCTTTTTTAATTGTTTTAATTGCAGTTGCAATAATGCCGTGTTCACAAAGCGCATCACTTCCTACACTATCTTTCACAGCAGGAATTCCAAAAAGGATAATTGAGTTTAATCCCATATCTTGTAAAACTCTGCACTCTTTTAAAATCTCATCTAAACTCATCTGAAAAACACCCGGCATAGAACTTATCTCTTTTTTGATTCCTTCACCGCTTTTAACAAAAAGTGGATAGATAAAATCCTCTACATGTAAAGAAGTTTCTCTTACTAAATCTCTCAAATTTCTATTAATTCTCAATCTTCTAAAGCGTTTAAACATTTATTTGTCCTTATGTAGGTATAATTAAAAACAAGTATTTTACCATAAAGATTATAAATGAGAATTAATATTTCAAATATTGCAAAATTACCTACTAGATTTGGGGATTTTAAGATACAGACTTTTGCAGAAGGAATCAAAGAACACTTAGTTATTTTTAAAGAACCATTGTCCAATATACCACTCATTAGGGTTCATAGTGAATGTCTAACAGGCGATGCTATCGGTAGCCTTAAATGTGATTGTAGAGACCAATTAGAGTATGCATTAAAAGCCGTAAGTGATGAGGGTGGCATGGTTATATATCTTCGTCAAGAAGGACGTAATATAGGGCTTTTAAACAAAACTAATGCATATGCTCTACAAGACAAAGGACTTGATACCGTTCAAGCTAATCACCAGTTAGGTTTCAAAACAGATGAGAGAAGCTATGAAGTTGTAGAGTTTATTTTGGAGCATTTCGGGATAGCATCAATAAAGCTTTTAACAAATAATCCTAAAAAAATAGAATCACTAGAAGGAATAAAGATAGTTGAACGTCGCCCAATCATCATCGAATCAAACCAATACAATGAGGGCTATTTAAAAACAAAAAAAGAGCAAATGGGACACCTGCTATAAGCATCTACTTATGATAATAAAGAGAGGATAATGAAAACATTTAACACTTTTTTTAAGGATCAATATAAACTTGAACAGTTTTTGAATCTACACAATATCTCCGATTCTGATTCTTTACTTGTACAAGTTTTTACTGGGTTAAATGATAAAAGTTCGATTAAAAATATAATTTTATCTATAAAAAAACATCTTCCCTCTGCAAATATCATAGGAACCACAACAGATGGTGAAATTTTAAATGGTGGAATTTCCACCTACAAAACGGCGATAAGTATAACAATATTTGAAAACACTACTCTATGCACTGCACTTGTAAAGCGAAAAGAAGATGAAATCATAGGTGAAAAATTAGCTTCTAAAATTATAAAAAACAACACAAAAGTCATCATTACTTTTACAGATGGTCTCAATACAAATGGAGATCATTTTATACAATCCATAGATAAAGTATGCTCCAATGTTATAGTAGCAGGTGGTATGGCAGGAGATAATGCAACTTTTGAAAATACTTATGTATTTACACATGATGGAATAACAAATAATGGTGCAGTTGGGGTATCTTTAAGTAACGACTCTTTACATGTGCATAGTGATTATAATTTTAACTGGCAACCTATAGGAAAAGAGTTAAGCATTACAAAAGCAAAAGACAATATAGTCTATACTATAGATAATAAAACTGCTTATGACACTTATGTTCATTTTTTAGGAGAAAAAATAGCCAAAAAACTGCCCAGTGTAGGCATAGAATTTCCCCTGATTATATCTCAAAAGAAAATACCAATTGCAAGAGCTGTTTTAGCGAAAAATAGTGATGGCTCTCTAACCTTTGCCGGTAACATAAAAGAGGGAGAAACAGTAAGGATAGGATTTGGAAATGTCGAGAAAATACTAAAAGATTCTTATAAGACTTTAGAAAAACTCAACAATAAACCAGTTGAGTCTATCTTTATCTATTCATGTATGGCAAGAAGAAGATTTATGCCAAAATCAATTACTGTTGAGATAGAGCCTCTTCAAAGAGTTGCCCCTACAGCAGGATTTTTCTCTTATGGGGAGTTCTGTACTATAGAAAATAAAGAACTTCTAAACCAAACAATGACCATCTTAGCACTAAGTGAATCTTCAAAGCCTATCACTATAAACTCTTGTGATTATCTACAAAAACCTCATGTAGAAGGGACCATAGAAGCATTAAGTCATATCATCAATACAACTACAAATGAGCTAAAAGCTACAAATGATAGACTAAAAACAGCAATAGATGGCTCCCGAGATGGTCTTTGGGAGTGGAATATAGAAAAATCTGAAGTGTACTACTCTTCAAGACTAAAAGAGATGATGGGATATAAAGAAAATGAATTAGACAATAGCCTAAAGACGTGGGCTAGTATAATGCATAAAGAAGACAAAAATGAAGCATTTAAAAATCTAAAGAAAGCCATAGTGAATCACACGCAGTTATATAGCAAACACAGATTAAACCATAAAAATGGTTCTTCTCTTTGGGTATTAAACAAAGGTAAAGCATCCTACGACAAGGATGGAAAGCCTCTTTTAATCTCTGGATTTTTAACTGATATAACTAAAGAGGTTTTAGCTCAAGAAGAGATAAAAAGACAAAAAGGCATACTTCATCATCAGGCTCATCACGATGCACTAACAGGACTTCCAAATAGAGTTTTATTTGAAGATAGACTAAAGCAAGCTATTAAAAAAGCGGCACGTTCTTTTAGAAAAATTGCAGTTTTCTTTATAGATTTAGATAATTTTAAAAAGATAAATGACTCTATGGGGCATGACATAGGAGATAAGGTTTTAGTCCAAGTTGCAACTAGACTACAAAATTGCATTAGAAAAAGTGATACTCTAGCAAGACTTGGTGGAGATGAATTCATAATTATTATTGATGAAGTAAAAGATGAGGATTTTGCAATTCACCTTGCACAAAAACTTCTCAAATCTATGACTGAACCTATAAATATAGGAGGGCAAGATATATATATTAGCAATAGTGTAGGAGTCTCAATTTTTCCAGAAGATGGTTTAGACGCCAACACTTTGCTTAAAAATGCAGATGCTGCAATGTACAAAGCAAAAGATGATGGGAAAAATAGTTATCGATTTTATAAAGAAGAGATGACAGAAAAAGCACTTGAAAGACTATTGATGGAAAATAGCCTTCGTCAAGCTTTAGAAAACGAAGAATTTGTACTCTATTATCAACCTCAAGTAGAGACTAAAACTGAGAAAATAGTTGGCATGGAAGCATTAGTGAGATGGAATCACCCATCAATGGGACTTGTATTTCCTAATAGATTCATACCATTGGCAGAAGAGACTGGTCTTATAGTAAAACTAGACAGATGGGTGATGAAAACGGCTATGCAACAAATAACAAAATGGAATTTAGAAAATTCTCACCAATACTTTGTCTCTTTAAACTTATCTGTAAAACAACTTGAAGAGAAAGGTTTTATAGATTTTTTACAAAATTCATTAAAAGATACAAAATGCTCCCCTGCTTTTATTGAACTTGAAATTACAGAAAGCCAAATCATGAAAGACACAAAGAAGTGCATCCAATTATTGAACCATGTTAAAAAACTTGGCGTAACCATCTCTATAGATGATTTTGGAACAGGTTATTCATCACTCTCTTATCTAAAAAAATTTCCTATTAGTAAGATAAAAATAGACCAGTCTTTTGTTAGAGATGTGCATAACGATGAAGATGATGCTGCTTTAGTCAAAGCTATAATCTCTATTGCAGAGAACTTAAATCTTTCAACTATCGCTGAAGGTGTAGAGACTAACGAACAAAGAGAGTTTATGCTTAAGCATGGTTGCGATAAAATACAAGGCTATTTTTACTCAAAGCCAATTTGCGCAAAAGATATGAAAGAATTATTAGAAAAAGGTATAAATTGATAGAAAAAGATTATGAAGTTTTTATAGATTTGATTCTCAAATACAATAGAGTCCATAACATTACAGGAGCCAAAGACAAATCTGCGGTGATAAGCAACATAGAAGATAGCCTTTACCCTATAAAGTTTTTACCATTAGAGACAATAAAAACTGCTATAGATATAGGAACAGGAGCAGGTTTTCCTGGGCTTATTTTAGCCATAGCACTACCAGATATACACTTTACTCTTTTTGAACCAATCGCTAAAAAAAGCTCCTTTTTACACCTTATTAAAACAACACTAAAGCTAAAAAATGTAACAGTTTCGACTAAAAGAGTAGAACAAGCAAAGGCTTTTGAAGCTGATTTGATAAGCTCCCGTGCTGTAACCAATACAGATATACTAATAAATCTATGTAAAGAATATATCACAGCTAAAACTATACTTCTTTTTTATAAAGGAGAAAGAGTAGATGAAGAAGTTACTAATCTAAAAAATTATAAAATATATAAAAAAGATAAGAGAAACTATCTCTTAATAAAGGACGTAATCAAATGTTAATAAAGGCCTTAGCATTAGCTGCTGTATTTCTTGTAATCTATATCATGTTTTTTAAAAGATCAAAGGAAGAAGTGCAACACAAAAGAAAGAGAAGTAAAAATCAAGCACCCAAAGGCGATGTTATGATGGAATGCGAAAAGTGTGAAACATTTGTTAGTGAAGACGAAGCTATCATAAAAGATGGTAAGTTTTACTGCTCAAAACAATGTGCAGGGGTAAAGTAGTGATTATAATAGGTCATCCACTTATACCATTTAAACCACTTTACAAAGTTACAAAAGTAGAAGATATTAAAAAAACTAAACCAAATTGTACTATTTTAATTGATTTTAGCAATAAAAAATTACTTCAATATAGTATAACTCAAGGCATATCTTTAGCTCTACATGTAAAGAGCCTAAAAGATGCTTGTCTCGCCAATGCACTTGGAGCAAAATTTATACTTATTGATGATAGTCTATCTAAAAAGGTACAAAATATAGCAACAGAGTATCTATTTGATACTAAAGTTCTTATTCAAATTGAAGATGAAAATGGCATAGAAAAAGCTGCTCAAGATTTAATAGATGGAGTTATTTTTAAAAGAGGTGTAGTATAAAATTATTTTATCCTTTCTAGTTTTACTCTAAACTACTACCTTCTTTATATATGGTGACAATTTAGTAGTAATATCATAAGTAATAGTACCAAATTTTTTTGCAAGATAATGTGCATCTCTAAAAAGACATAACTTTTTTTCATCTCCTAAAAAACAGAGACTATCCATAGAAATTCTTCCACATACACTTTTGTCTTCTAAAATAAGTTCACTTAGTCCATCATATCTAAAAAAACCATCTCCATAACCAATGTCATAGGTTGATACATATGAATCAAGCTTAAGCTCATACATACCACCATAACCAACTCTATCACCTTTTTTTAGGCTTCTAGTACTTAATTTTTCAGCCCAAAGTGACATAACTGGTTTTAAATCAAACTTTCCAAAGTTCTCATGAAGATGAGTGTAACCATAGGTAGATATGCCACATCTTGCAAAATCATCTTGCAAAGGGTTTTTTCTTCTAAGAAGTGAAGCGGAGTTGCAAGAGTGAAATTTTGGCATAGGTAAACCGTACTTTTTTATCAGCTTTTTTACTATCTTTTTTGAGCGATTAAAATTTTCATTTTGCCAATACTGCTCACTACTCATCTCATCGGCACTTCTAAAATGAGTGAAAATCCCTTTTAGATTCAAGTCATTTTCTATAATTATATTAAAAGCATCTTCAATTTCATCTTCTCTTATACCATTTCTATGCATACCAGAATCTATGTTTACATGTAGACAACTCATCTTAGGAAACTTTCTTAATCCATCAAGTGAATGAACAGCATAAGAGATACTCTCATCTTGTAGCTCAAAGGGAGGATGGTCTGCCAAAATCAAAACTTCTTCAAATAAAAAGTTTATCTTTTTTGCCTCTTCTAGTGTTTTAACTGCTGATTTTTTTATACCAAAACCACAAGCGAGCTTAGCCATAATCTCTAAACCATGACCATAAGCATTGTCTTTTAAAACAACCATAAGCCTATCTTTTCCACCCGCTTTATTGGAAAGAAACTCTATATTGTGTTTGTAATTCTCTTTAGATATCTCTATAAAAGCCATTATTCTGCCTTTATACCAAGCTCTTTCACTAAAAATCCCCTTAGTTTTCTAGCCTGATAGTCTAACTTGAAAAAATGTTCGTGAATACTCTTCGCATCTAGTGTCGGATTGTCTTCAAAGTCAAACTCTATATTGTTACTTTTTTTAGGAATATTTTCATCCAAATAGCCTAAAAAATCTGTTCTTATATCTATGAGTTTTGATAACTCTTTTGCAACCATATCTTTTTCTAACATGATACTCTCCTACTTTTCTGAAATTATTGAAAACTTGTTGTCTTTTAACTCTATAAAAAGCTCTTTATTCCCCTTAAACTTATAACTTTTACTCTTATATATCTCATAAAAAGCTACTTTAAAAAGTCTCCTACCACTCTCATTTGGATACGGAGATATATTGATGTTTTTGAAAATTATCTTTTTCTTCTGTTTTCTTGAAAATATTGTCTTTTTCATTCGTGAAAAATTTCTTTTTTTCATTCCATCATATCTTTTAAAACTCTCACTATAAAAATCTAAATAAGTATCTACATCACTTTTACGCCAAGCACTCTTCCACTTAAAAAGCTCAGATAAAATTATACTTATCTCAGACTTTTCTACTTTTTGCATGCCTTCTTCGCTAACTAAAATAATGCTTTTTTTATGTTTTAGATTTTTGTCAAGAAGCTTTATAGTATCATTGTCAAGAACTATGCATCCTTTACTCATAGGATTTCTACTACTTCCATCAAGTGGTGAGCCATGTATCCATATCCCGTGTCCATCTTTACCTTGAACTTTGTCATAAGTATTTGGATACGATAGAACAAAAGCCAAAGGTCCATAAAACTGATCTTTAGGAGTAAATCTTTTCCTTAAGTTATATACTCCTAAAGGTGTTTTAAGGTCACCTTCTTTAAACTTGTCACCATCTGCACCAACGATTACATTTTCATACTTTGCTAAAAGCTCAAGTGAACTCTTTTCACTCTTATATATAGTCAGCTCTTTTGCTTTTTTATTTGCTATGAGAAGGGAATCTAAATTCTCATAGTAACCGTACCTAATATCAGACTTTTTTAACTGTTCATCCCAATAACTTTTAGATTGTAGTTGCTCTTTTATATAACTTTCAACTGCACCTATGCCATTTTGTCTATATATATCTACAACTATATTTGCATATAAACTCATAGATACCAATAATAGAATTAATAATTTTTTCATTCCGCTCTCTTTATAAAAAATTATTATATTCAAAATTCTCTTAGAAGTTTATTTGGTTTATAAACTTTACTTTTGTTTCAAGCTAGATAGGGTACTATATATAAAATCTTAAAAGAGAGGTACACTTGTGTCACTCGAACTAATTCTTGCTTCTTCTATTATATTTGTATTAGTTGTTACAATCCCAACGCTTTTTGTTTTATCTAAAAAGCTTGGTCCTAACAATAGAGGCAATAAACAGAAGAATCTTTCATATGAAAGTGGTATTACAAATCCAATCGGGGGCTGTGATAGTCGCTTTAGTGTCAAATTTTATTTAGTTGCTATACTTTTTGTACTGTTCGACGTAGAAATTATGTTTCTATTTCCTTGGGCTGTAAATGTACGAGAACTTGGCTTTTTTGGACTTGGTGAGATGTTTACCTTCATGGGACTTCTTGTCGCAGGTCTTATTTATGTATACCGAATAGGGGCGCTTAAATGGCAGTAGGTGCAGAGGCAGTTTTTGGTGACAGTGTAGTCACAACAAAACTAGATAGTGCAATAGGTTGGGCTCGTGAATCTTCAATGTGGCCTTATATTTTTGGAACGGCATGTTGTGCCATTGAGTTTATGAGTGTTGCTTCTAGTAAGTTTGATATCTCAAGATTTGGTGCAGAAGTTGTTAGATTTTCACCTCGTCAGGCAGATTTGATGATAGTAGCTGGAACTATTAGCTATAAACAAGCTCCTGTGCTAAAACGAATCTACGACCAAATGACTGAACCAAAATGGGTTATAAGTATGGGCGCATGTGCGTGTAGTGGTGGTTTTTATGACAACTATACAACAGTTCAAGGGATTGACTCTATCATACCAGTTGATGTTTATGTTGCAGGTTGCCCTCCTCGTCCTGAAGCTCTTATAGATGCACTTATGCAGATTCAAGAAAAACAGAAAAGTGATTCAATCATCAAAGATAGAATAAACAATGACTTTAAAGGTCGGTTAGATGTGTAACTGTTTTGAAGAAAAATTCAAAGGCCTTTATAAAATAGATGAAAATGGCATTTATGTCATAGACCAAACTTTTGTAAAAGCTATGATAACTTGCTTGAAAGAGAAAGATGGTTTTCATTTTTTAGTAGATGTTACAGCCATAGACTACTCAGCTTTAAAAAAACCAACACCTGCAAGATTTGCAGTTATTTATATATTGAGAGATAAAGAGTTCAAAAATGTAATCACTCTAAAAGCTTTTATAAATGAGGAAGAGGAAGACTTACATGTAGAGAGTATATCCGATATATTTTTCTCAGCAAATTGGGCTGAACGTGAAGTTTGGGATCAGTATGGTATAAAATTTCTTAATCATCCAAATCTAAAAAGAGTTTTAAATCATAAAGAGTTTAAAGGTCATCCTTTACGAAAAGATTATCCAAAAACAAAAGGTCAGCTTTGTACTAAAACTGATGATTTGATGGACGAGATGATTCCTCTTTTAGAGAAAAAAGGGTATAAATCTCACAATGACTTAATGTTTCTAAATCTTGGTCCTGCTCACCCAGCTAGCCACGGAACAATTAGAAGTTTTGTTGCACTTGATGGTGAAACTATAGTTGCTGCAGTGAGTGAAATAGGCTATCTTCACCGTGGTTTTGAAAAATCATGCGAAGACCATACATATAATCAAATTATACCTTACACAGATAGATTAAATTACTGTTCTGCAATCTTAAACAATATCGCTTTTGCACACACCGTAGAAGGTATGCTAAGTGTAACCATACCAGAACGTGCTCAATTTATAAGGGTCATCATAGGTGAACTCTCACGTATCATTGACCACCTCGTATGTCTTGCGGCTAACTTGGTAGATATGGGCGCTTTAACAAACTACTGGTACCTTTATAACCCTAGAGAAACTGTTTATGATCTACTTTCAAAACTAACCGGGGCGAGACTAACTAACTCATATATGAGAATTGGGGGAGTTGCTCATGATTTTTATGATGGCTTTGAGGAAGACTTACAGGGCTCTATAAAAGAGATAGAAAAAGGAATGGGCGATACTTTAGCACTTGTTGAACATAATAGAATTTTTCATGATAGAAGCCAAAATATAGGCATAGTCACAGCCGAACAAGCCATAAACAATGGTTTTACAGGACCAAACTTAAGGGCTAGTGGTGTTGCATATGATTTGAGAAAAACTTCACCTTACTACTTTTATGAAGCTCTTGATTTTGATATAGCTGTTGGTAGTGTGGGAGATGTATATGATAGAATGATGGTTAGATTTGAAGAGATAAGACAAAGTATAAGTATCATCCAACAATCTATGAAAATTCTTCCAAAAGGTGATATTATAGTAAAAGACCGAGCCATTGCATTGCCTAAAAAAGAGAATGTTTATAACAATATAGAAGGTCTTATGAATCAATTTAAACTTACTATGGATGGAGTGAGAGTGCCAGATGGTGAGTATTATGCTGCTGTAGAAGCTGCAAATGGGGAGCTTGGATTTTTCATCGTAAGTGATGGTAGTGGAACTCCATACAAAGTAAAAGTTAGACCACCATGTTTTCCTGCTATGTCTGCACTTCCTAGCATGCTTGAAGGTGAAATGATTGCTGATTCTGTTCTTAGTTTAGGAAGCCTAAATATCGTAGCTGGGGAGTTAGATAGATGAGTGAATTTAAATTTACAAAGCAAAATGAAGAAAAATTTGAAGCACTTCTTTTAAGGTATCCTAATCGCGCCTCATTGTCGCTTCCCTCTCTTTGGATGATTCAATATCAAGAAGGTTGGATTAGTGAAGAGGCTATGATTTACATAGCAGACAAACTTGAGACAACTCCTATGGATATACAGAGCATTGCCTCTTTTTATACTATGTTCAATCTAAAACCTGTTGGAAAATACCATATACAAGTATGTAAGACACTCTCATGTAAACTTTGTGGTTCTGAAAAAATTCGTGCACATTTGCAAGACAAACTTGGCATCAAGTTTGGAGAAACTACTAAAGATATGAAATTTACTCTAACAGAAGTAGAGTGTCTAGGTGCATGTGGTGAAGCACCTGCCATGAGTTACAATGATGATTATATTGGTGATCTGACCATTGAAAAGATAGATAAAATATTGGATGAATCATGATAGTTAAGATAGTAAGTAAAAACTTTGATAAAAAAAATTCGCACAAATTAGAAATTGCTGTTAAACACAATAGATATAGCTCTTTAAAAAAACTTTTTGCTATGAGTCCAGATGATGTTACAGAAGAAGTATGTAAAAGTGGGTTAAGAGGAAAAGGTGGTGGTGGAGCTCCAACAGGTGATAAGTGGAAACTTATACCTAAGAATCATGACAAACCATCTTATTTAGTCGTAAATGCAGATGAAAGTGAACCTGGGACTTTTAAAGATAGGCAAATCATGGAGTTTGATCCACATCTTCTTTTAGAAGGTATTATCGACTCTTCATATGCAATTGGCGCAAATCATGCTTATATCTATATCCGTGGAGAGTATGTATTTTGGGCAAAGAGACTAAATGAAGCAATTGAAGAAGCTTATGCCAGTGGGTATCTTGGTGAAAAAGTTGGTGGGTTTGATTACAAACTTGACGTAACAGTTCACCGTGGTGGTGGAGCTTATATTTGTGGAGAAAAGAGTGCTCTGCTAGAGTCATTAGAGGGGAAACGTGGACATCCTAGACTAAAACCTCAACAAAAAGAACCAGAGTGGTTTTTTGGAGGACCTACAGTTGTCAACAATGTTGAAACAATTGCAAGTGTTCCTTATATCATTAACAATGGCTTTGAAGCTTATCGTGCTTATGGAACTAAAAAAAGTCCAGGAACTATGCTTTTTGGCATCAGTGGACACATAAATAATCCTGGAATTTACGAATTACCATTTGGTACTAAAATGAAAGACTTTTTAGAAGAGATTGGTGGCGGTATTAAAAATGGTAAAAAACTAAAAGCACTAATCCCAGGGGGTTCTTCTTGTCATGTTTTGAAAGCTGATGAAATTGAAGATATAACTCTTGATTACGAATCTCTAAGAGCTCACGGCTCTAGCATGGGAACTGGTGGTATGATAATTATGGATGAAGATACTTTTATGCCTGAAGCTATGAAAAACCTTTTTGAATTTTATCATCATGAAAGCTGTGGACAGTGTACACCTTGTCGCGAAGGATGTGGCTGGGTTGATAAAATCTTAGGTAAACTTTTAAGTGGCAAAGGTTCTATAAAAGATTTTGATACCATTTTAGATGCTTGTGACATGCTAAATGGAAAGACTATCTGCGTTTTTGCACCCTCAGTTGCATTTATAGCACAAAGTTATATAACAAAATTTAAAGATGAGTTTCATAGTCTATGCAAAAAAGACTAAAAGAGATATGTCTATTTGGCTCACTAGACAACAAACAACTTGATAAACTAAACCAAATAAGTGCAATTAAGAACTTTAAACCAGGTAATATCCTCTTTTATGAAGGGGATGAGCCTAAAAATCTATATTTCTTACTAGATGGGTTAGTCAAATTATACAGATATGATAAAAATGACAACATAAATATTCTTAGTTACTACTACTCTCAAGCTCTTATTGGGGAAGCAGCAACTTTACAAAGAACACCTCATCAAGTAACTGCTGAGTGTGAAACACACTCTAGTGTGCTTGTTGTAACATTTGATGAGTTTGAAAAAAACTTTTTAAAAAATCCTGATATAGCACTTGGAATTATCATGCAACTTGTTACTAAAGTCAAACAGCTTATGAATACAAATATGCAACAGACCTCTATGCAAAAACTTGCTAGTCTTATTTATGAAAACCATGAACTTTTTATGAAACTAAAAAAATATAAAATTGCAGAAATCCTAAATATGGCTCCAGAAACATTTTCAAGAAATCTTAAAAAGCTTCAAACAGAGGAAGTTATATCATATGATAAAAATCATTTTGAGATAAAAGATAGAGAAGCACTGAGCAAATTATTTGCTTGTTGCCCCTCTTACAATAAATAGACTTCTATCCTATAAATAGTGACTCATAAGATAACTTAGCCATATCAATCAAAAAATCAACTCCAGGGAAATATACTATAAGTGTATTTCCAACACCACCCCATACAATAGCAAGTGCTATAACACCAATAACCAATGGGGCAACACCTTTTAAAGGAGGAACATTAGTCATCTCTGCACTTCTATAGAAGTACATGACAGCAATAAGTTTAAAATAATAGTACACGGATATAAATGTAGCTATGATACCAACAACCGCGAGTATAGTATTGTCAGATTCTATTGCACCTGTGAAAATATAAAACTTTCCAATAAATCCAATAGTAGAAGGAATACCAGCCAAAGACAACATAAATATACTAAGCATAGCCGCCATATATGGTCTAATCTTTGCAAAGCCTCTAAAGTCATCATAGGTTATTCTAAGTTGGTCATCAGAAGAGATATATGCAATAAGACCAAATGCTCCAAGTGCTGATAAAAAGTATGCGACTAGATAAAATATAATCGAACTAGCAGCACTCTCTCCCAAAATACTTATAGATGTAAATGCTATCAGAAGATAACCAGTATGAACGATACTTGAAGCAACAAGCATTCTTTTAAGAGATTTTTGAATAATAGCTAAAAAACTTCCGTATGCCAAAGTTAATATAATAACATACACTAATGCATCATCCCAGAAGTCACGAATTAAATCAAAATCAACTATAACTAGTCTAAGAATAAATCCAAAAATTGCTGCTTTAAATGTTGCTGCCATATATGCTGTTACAGGAAGAGGCGCCCCATCATATACATCTAATGCCCAATTTTGAAAAGGAAAAGCAGCTATTTTGAAAAGAAATGTGATGAAAATCATAGTCCCACCTATAATCAAAAGTGGGGTATTCGTATCAACAGTATTGATTGCCATATTTCCTATAATACCTATAGTTGTTGTTTGAGTTGCTGCATATACAAAAGAAGAACCTAATAGAAAAAAAACACCTGCAAGTGAACCTAATACCAAATAACGATAACTAGCTTCTACTCTTTTATCTATAACTTTTTCAAAACCAATCATGACATATAGAGATAGTGAAGCTATCTCTAGGGAAACAAATGCTGTAATAAGCTCATTTGAATGCACTAGAAGCATCATTCCAAAAACTGAGAAAAGAAATAGAGAGAAAAATTCTGTAGTAAACTCTTTATGTCTTTCAAAATAATGCAACCCTATAAGGATAGTTAAAATAGCCCCTAAAATCAGCACTGTACTAAAATAACCAGAAAATGTATCTACTATAAGCATAGCACTAAATGTATCGACAAAAGGATATGCAGAGTACACATCATCACCACTATTTAAATTATATCCATTTGCAAAGAAAGCAAATAGCAAAAATAGCATGGTTGCTATTGCCCCTTGTTTAATAGTGATAGTTTTAAAAGTACTAAGAATCATCAATGCTATTGCCCCAACTCCAACAAAAAATAGTGGCAATATATATATAAAATCTTGCATAATTAATAATTCCTTATCTCTAAAATATCAATTAAATAGTGCTGTATTGTAGGCTCTATCTTATAAAAAAACCAATCAGGATAAATACCCATAGCTATAATCAAAAATGCCAATGGAAGCATCCCTATGATCTCTTTAAAATTTAAATCTTTCATCTGTGAAACATCATTACCGCTATCAGATAAAATTGCTTTTTGAAACATCCAGAACATAAAACTTGCTGCTATAAGAACTGTCGATGCTGAAACTACACCAGCACTTGGACTAAATCCAAAAGCACCAAGTATGATTAAAAATTCACTTACAAAACCATTGGTTCCCGGTAGTCCTACTATACTAAGGAGCATTATGCCAAAAAAAACAGTGAATATTGGAGCTTTTTTTGCAATCCCTCCAAGAGCCGGGATAGCTTTTATTCCCAAGTTATACTCCATCTTTCCTACTAATAAAAACAGTCCACCTGTTGCCATTGCATGAGCAATTATAAGAAAAGCTGCACCTGTCATACCATAAGCATTGAGTGAAAATATACCCGTCACTATAAATCCAAGGTGTGAAGCCGAGGAATAAGCAAACATCTTTTTTATATTTATCTGCATAAGAGCTGCTATCCCAAAGTATATAAGTCCAAAAATACCAATCCACACAAAATATGGTGCAAACTCTTTATAAAGCTCTGGAAAAATTGGCATTACAAAACGTACTATTCCATAAACTCCAAGTTTTGCCATGATAGATGAGAGTAGAAAAACACCACCAGTAGGTGAATTTGAATATGTCTCAAGTAACCATGTATGAAATGGAAAAAGTGGAATTTTAATTGCAAAAGCAATCATAAAACCAGCAAATAACCATAACTCTTCTGTTCTACTAAGGTTTGTAATTTGAACTATATCATTAAGAGCAAAACTCCAAAAACCGTAATTATTAAAAAATGCAACTCCTAAATACAAAATTGAAATTAGCATAAACAAAGATCCCATTATGGTATAAACAGTAATTTTAATCGTTGAAAAAACTCTATTACCTGTTCCAAACATCCCTATAATCATAAAAACTGGAAGAAGCATGGCTTCCCAAAAAAAGTAAAAAAGAATCAAATCTTGGGAAAAAAGTGTTCCTGTAATCCCTGTTTGAATAAGCATCATACTTATCCAATAACCCTTAGTTCTACCATCCCATAACCAAAGATATGCACTTGGTATAAGAGTTGCAATAAGCATCAAAATAATCAATGAAAAACCATCTATACCTAAACTATAATAGATGCCATAAGTAGATATCCAAGTATGATGCTCACGAAATTGCATATAACCAGAAAGTTCAAAATTATAGTAAACAAGTCCCACAAGTATAAAAATAATGATAGATGTTAAAAAAGCAAAATTTCTCGTTCCTTTTGCCCCAATTGGAAGAATTAACATCGAAAAAGCCACAAACATCGGTAAAAATATAATTACTGAAAGTATCCCAAAATCCATCATTTACCTCATTACTATAATTAAATATGTTGAAATAATACTAACACCAAGAAGCATTGAAAATGCATAAAACCTTGTATTTGCATTTTGCAATTTAGATATAAAATGTCCACCTTTTATAAAACCATGGGATAAATTCATAACTACCATATCTATGACATTTACATCTAATTTATAAGATATAAAGATACTTAGTTTTTTCATTTTTTGAACTATAAACCTGTCATATATCTCATCTATATAAAATTTATTCCAAATCATACCTTCATATTGAGGTATTTTTTTCATATCATAATTAAAAAACTTCTTATAAGCGATGGATAGACCTATGATTGCAGCAAGTATATTAACTGTCATTAAAATAAGTTCAGTATTATGTGTTACATGTAAAGAACTGTTTTTCCAGTCATTTAACCAAATGCCTATCATGTTGTGCCCACCAAGCAACTCTGGCACACCAATAAGACCTGCCAACATAGAACCTATTGCTAAGACAACTAAAGGCATAGTCATGCTTTTATTGAGAGTATGAAGTTTTCGTTCCTCTTTGTAGTTAGACCCATGAAAAACGACAAATAACAGTCTAAACATATAGTATGCAGTCAACACAGCAGTAACAACTCCCATAATCCAAATCAAATACTCACCAGAGCTAAAAGCTGTTAGTAAAATCTCATCTTTACTAAAGAAACCAGCAAAAGGAGGAATTCCTGCAATAGCAAGAGTTGCAATTAGCATTGTAAAGTAGACAAGTGGAGTCTTACTCTTCATGCCACCCATCTTAAATATATTTTGTTCGTGATGAAGCACTACTATAATAGCACCTGCTCCCATAAAAAGAAGAGCTTTAAAAAATGCATGTGTAAAAACATGGAATATGCCTACACTATATCCACCAAGTCCAACTGCAATAAACATATATCCTAATTGGCTCATAGTAGAATAAGCTAATATCTTTTTTATATCTGTCTGTTTTGTTGCTATCACTGCTGCAAAAAGTGCTGAAAAAGCACCAACATAAGCAATAACAAGACCAACATTTGGAATCAAGTCATAAAGAAAATGAAACCTTGCTACCATATAAACACCAGCTGTTACCATAGTAGCAGCATGTATAAGAGCTGAAACTGGAGTAGGTCCAGCCATCGCATCTGGTAACCATACAAAAAGAGGTATCTGAGCTGATTTGCCTATAGCTCCAACAAATAGTGCCAACCCTATAAAAGTCAACACATCAGTAGGAACACTTGCAATTGTAGTTTCTAAATTAATATAATCAAAACCATTTGCTCCAGCATAATAAAACATGGTAGTCATAGCAATAATAAAGCCCAAATCACCTACTCTATTTGCTATAAAAGCTTTATTTCCTGCCTCTACATTCTTTCCATCTTCATAGTAGTAACTAATCAGAAAGTAAGAACATACACCAACACCTTCCCACCCTATAAACATGATTATTGGGCTATCTGCTAAAACGAGAAGAAGCATTGAAGCTAAGAAAAGATTGAAGTAAAAGAAAAACTTACCATATCCTTTGTCATTTTTCATATACCCTGCTGCATATATATGAATTAGCCCACCTACAAAAGTTATAAAAAGAACCATAAATATAGATAGTTTATCGGCCATAAAACCCATATCAATATCATATCCATCAACACTTAACCATCTATAAGCTTTATACAAAAATATTTCATCATTTCCTATCATCTGAAGAAAAAATGATGTGCCAATCCAAAAACTTGCAAATGGTGCACTTATTCCTAAGGTAGTAAAAAAAGCGTTTGGAATTCTAGCTAACTTTATAGAAAAAAGGTACATAACTCCTAAAGCAGTTGCACTTAAGAGTGGTATCAAAACAATCCATGCCAATAAAAAGTTACTCATGACTTGCATCCTTTTGATTAAGTATATTAAACACATCTGAGTTTAATGATTTTTTTCTTCTATAAAGAACAACAATCAAAGATAAAAATACTGCCGCTTCGGCTGCTGCAATTGCTATAATTATCATAGCAATCACTTGAGGTTGCATTGACTCATAGTACCTTCCAAGTGCTACAAATATAAGGTTTACCGCATTTAACATAAGCTCTATTGACATATATACAATAAAAATGTTTTTGCGAGATATTACACCCAAAAAGCCAATAGAAAAAAGTATCATGGCTAGTGTTATATATGATAGAAGTGAATCAGCCATCTACTTTCTCCTTTCTTGCATAAACAACTGCCCCTACAAGAGCAGCTAAAAGTAACATTGAAATTAGTTCAAAAGGAACTAGCCATTCACTAAAAAGCTCCAGACCAAAACTATTTATATCTCCAAAGTTTTTTCCTAAAATACTCATTGGTTTATCGGGAAATGTATTAAAAGCTTTTAAAATTAATATATTAAATGGTATCAATAACGCAGTACCTATAAAAATTGTTGTTATTTTATTGGGTTCATCTGGTAAGTTTTCATCCTTTATATTTAAAAACATAATTATAAAAAGTAGAAGGGTTATAATTGCACCTGCATAGAGAATAATCTGAACCATAAACAAAAATGGAGCACTTAGTAATGCGAATACACCGCCTAAAGCAATAAGACAAACTATAAGACTCATAGCTGAGTAGATAGGCTGAGCAAATAGTATCATTCCTAATCCTCCAGCTACGGCAAAAATAGCTAAAACTACAAATACAATATCTACCATCAGTTTCCACCTTTCATAGGTTCATGCGAGAGCAGGGTATCTCTATCCACAACAAAATCCTCTCTATTTTTCTTTACAAAACTAAATATTCCTGTATCCATACGAATTGCATCACAAGGACATGCTTCAACACACCCACCACAAAAAACGCACTCTAATAAATCTATACTAAATTTTTTAGGCATCTTTTCATCAATACCATCTTCTCGCTCAGTTGCTTCTATAAAAATACACTCTGAAGGGCAAGCAGTTGCACACATAAAACAAGCAACACACTTTACGCTGTCATCTTCTCTTTTTGTAAGTCTATGCACACCTCTGTATCTGCTAGTTATGTCTTTTGGTCTTTGTTCTGGATAGCAAAGTGTTTCTATCTTTGAGGTATCTTTTAAGTTTTTAAAAAAGTGTGAAAATGTTACTTTCATTCCTCCTACTATGGCAGGAAGATAGAGTTTTTCTTTAAATGTGTTTCCATATCTTGGAACAATTTTTATTCCCATATTAGACTCCTAAAAACACAACAAATATACCTGTAATAAATACATTTGCTATTGCTATTGGAAGAAGTACTTTCCATGCTAAATTTTGTAATTGATCGTATCTAAATCTAACTAGAGTCCATCTTACCCATATAAAAAAGAAATTCATCATAATTAGTTTTACTACAAAAGTTATCACTTGAATCAAAGCAACCGATGCGTTTGCCCCATTTGAACTTATACCAGACAACAATAACCACACTAAAATAAGTGTAACTACTATGTTGATACCTATTAAACCCATGATAAGCCATTTTGTTTCTCTATTTCTTATATCTTTAGAATCTGGCCAAACATTATTCTTTTTTATCCATCTTGCAAAAAAGTAACTTATTGTTGGAAGAAAAATTAAAATAACAAGCATAACAATATTAATATTCTCTTTTAATGTATTTGTGTTAAGCCAAGGTATCTGATAGCCACCCAAAAACAGAGTTATTATCAAAGCGCTTGCTGCTCCCATTGCTATATATTCACCTACGAAGAAAAGTCCAAATCCCATAGCACTATACTCTGTGTGAAATCCACCGACTATCTCACTCTCACCTTCTGCTATATCAAATGGAGCACGATTAGTCTCCGCAAATGCAGTTATAATAAATAGTATAGCTGCCACTGGCTGTATAATAATTCCCCATGCAGGGATAAATCCCCATAGAAGTTCACCTTGAAATCTAACCATATCACCAAAATGTATAGAACCATAAACTATCAACATTGACACTAAAGATAGCCCCATCACTGCTTCATAGCTTATGACTTGAGCTGCTGCTCTTATTCCTCCTAAAAGACTAAACTTACTATTACTAGACCAGCCACCTAGCATCAATCCATATACACCAAGCCCAGCAAAAGCCAAAACCCATAACAATCCAAACTCTATAGGTAGTGCTTGCATTATGTAAGTTTTGCCATCTATTGTTAAATCATCTGCAAAAGGTATTACCATAAAAGAAAGATAAGCTGTTACAAAAACTATCACTGGTGAGAGTCTAAAAAGTACCTTCTCTTTTACTGTATTTGGTCTATAATCCTCTTTAAAAACAAGTTTTAACATGTCGGCAAAAGATTGAACTATACCACCAAGTCTTACGCCACCTATGTGACACCTATTTGGACCTAGTCTATCTTGAATAAATCCAGCAACTCTTCTCTCCATCCATACCAAGATAGGTACAAAAACAAGAGAAACAATCAATGCCATAACTATGTTAAAAACAACTACACTTATTGAAACTGCGCTCATGAGCTACTCATTTTTATGGATTCTTTTTTTATGTCTTCTAGTGTAATTCCATCTACTACATTTTCTAAACTCTCATTCCAAATATCTTCACATGTAGAAATATTGTCACCTATAATAGTTGATACAATTTGGGATAGATTTTGAGTTTCTAACACGTATTCAACGCTAGTTTTACTAAACTGCAAAAACCCATCAATGTTTATAAAAGAGCCTTCACGACTCATATGTGTTTGCATAGGTAAATACAAATCATAAATCTCACCATTTCTTGGCATCGAAGCATTAATAACAACTTTGACTTCGATATTAGTATAATTTTTAACTGTCTCTATGTCATCTCTTCCAATCAATACTACTAACTCAATATCTTCTGATGACTTTTCTAAATACTCTTTTGTCTCATCAATATCAAGAAGATTAAACCCTCTTCTATTAGTCGATAAATCATTACACTTAAGATAATCATCTCCAAAATTTACATCATATTCACTTATATCATAACCACTTAAACTAGCATTATAATTAGTAGCTAGTTTTTTAACTTGCATCATTTCTTCAAGAGATAGTGATGGAGATAATAAAAATAACAATTTCTCATTATGACGTTTTAAAAGTCTAAGAAGCTTTCCACTTGCATACTCATACTCACTCTCTTTGCCTCTAATTTGTGCGAAAGAGTCTCTATTTAAATTTTCTTGTTTATAACTAAGGCGCCCTGTATCACAAATAAAATATCCATTTACTTTGTCATTGAATCTTGGACGATATCTAAAGATACAATCACTCTCATACTTAGCTTTATGATGATCTACATTTAAAGAACAACCTTTAGAACAGCCGTTACATATAGCCTCATCTGGTTCTAAAAACCACACTCTCTTATGAAAACGGAAATCCTTGCTAGTTAATGCTCCAACAGGACATAAATCTACAACATTCATAGCATATGGATTTGATAGTGGTCGTCCAGGAAAAGTAGCAATAACAGAGTGATCTGTTCTGTTAAGAACACCTAATTCTTTTGTTTTTGTTATATCTTTGGTAAATCTAACACAGCGAGTACAAAGCACACAGCGTTCTTGATCAAGAACTACATTTGCTCCGATATCGACACGTTTTTTTCCATGAGTTTTTGGAGTACCAAGCCTACTTTCATAAAGACCGACATCCATATAATAGTTTTGTAAAGAGCATTCACCAGCTTGATCACAAACTGGGCAATCAACAGGATGATTGACAAGCTCCATCTCGAGAATCTGACGCTTAACTCTTTGTATACCTTCACCCTTAGTGCGAATAATCATACCATCAACTACAGGTGTATCACAAGCAATCTGAGGTCTTTTTTTGCCTTCGATTTCAACCATACACATCCTACAGTTTCCATCTTTACCTAAAGCAGGATGATAACAAAAATGCGGTATTTCTATACCATTTGCTAACAGTTCCTCTATAAGTAAAGCACCATCTTTAACTTTTATCTCTCGATCGTCAACGGTTATTGTTGCCATAAGTTCTAAAAACCTTATCTAGTAAATTGATATAATCTTACTCTGATATTACTTTAAATAAGCTGTCATATTTATTTCATAAAAAAGTTGTTAAGATAAAAAAAGGTTTGTGCATACAATAGCAATGGTGTCCCGGACGCGATTCGAACGCGTGACCTCTTGATTAGGAATCAAGTGCTCTATCCAGCTGAGCTACCGGGACAAATAACAAAAAAAAAGCCAAGCATGCAAGGCATACTTGGCTTTAAAACGAGACAGATATATTATCCGTTTCTCTTCTTTATAATCTCTTCAGCAACGTTTTTAGGAACTTCTTCATAGTGATCAAATTCCATAGAGTAAGAAGCACGACCTTGAGTTGCACTTCTTAGATCTGTTGAGTAACCAAACATCTCTGAAAGTGGGCAGAATGCGTTAACAATCTTGTTTCCACTTCTGTCTTCCATAGAACTGATTTGTCCACGTCTTCTGTTTAAATCACCTATTACATCACCCATGAAATCTTCAGGAGTCTCTACTTCAACTTTCATCATTGGCTCAAGAATAATTGCATTTGCAGCTCTTGCTCCAGCTTTAAAACCCATAGAAGCAGCAAGTTTAAATGCCATTTCAGATGAATCAACATCATGGTAACTACCATCATATAAAGTTACTTTAACATCTTCAACTGGGTATCCAGCAAGAACACCACCAGCCATTGCTTCTTTACAACCTTTTTCAACAGCAGGAATAAATTCTCTTGGAACAGATCCACCCTTGATAGCGTTAACAAATTCAAAACCTTCACCTGGTTCCATTGGCTCAAGTCTAAGGTAAACATGCCCATACTGACCACGACCACCCGATTGCTTAGCATACTTATACTCTTGCTCAACACTCTTCTTAATAGTCTCTCTATAACTAACTTGTGGTTGTCCAACTTCAGCTTCAACTTTGAATTCTCTAAGCATTCTATCTACTAGAATTTCAAGGTGAAGTTCACCCATGCCAGAAATAATAGTCTGTCCACTCTCTTCATCTGTTTCAACTCTAAAAGAAGGATCTTCTTGAGCTAATTTTTGAAGAGCAACACCCATTTTTTCTTGATCAGCTTTAGTTTTTGGTTCAACTGCAACAGATATAACTGGATCTGGGAAATCCATTCTTTCTAGGATTACTTGATCTTTTTCACCTGCAAGTGTATCACCAGTTAGCGTATCTTTAAGACCAACAACTGCACCGATTTCGCCAGCATAAAGTGTTTTTATCTCTTCTCTTTTATTAGCGTGCATTTTAAGTAAACGACCCACTCTCTCTTTTTTACCTTTTGATGTGTTATAAGTATAACTACCACTATCAAGTGTACCGCGGTAAACTCTAACAAATGCAAGCTGTCCAACAAATGGATCGGTCATAATTTTAAATGCTAACGCAGCAAATTCACCATCATCAGTTGACTCAACAGTTGTTGCACTTCCATCTTCATATTCACCTTTAATCGCAGCAACTTCAGTTGGTGCAGGCATGTAATCAACAACAGCGTCTAGTAAAGGCTGAACACCTTTGTTTTTAAATGCAGTTCCACAAAGCATAGGAATAAAAGTCATAGCATTACAACCAGCTTTTATACCAGCAGTAATTTCATCATTTGTTAACTCTTCGCCTTCTAGAAATTTTTCCATTAGAACGTCATCTGTTTCAGCTACCATCTCTACCATATGTTCTCTATATTGCTTAGCTTTTTCAACTAAATCAGCAGGAATTTCTACTTCATCATAAGCAGAACCCATAGCAGCTTCATCTTCCCAAACTAGTGCTTTCATTTTTACTAAATCTACAACACCTTTAAAGTTCTCTTCAGCTCCAATAGGAATCTGAATAGGAACTGGAACTGATTTTAGTCTACTAATGATTTGCTTCTCTACTTCATAAAAATCTGCACCTGTACGGTCCATCTTGTTAACGAAAACCATTCTAGGTACTTCATATCTAGTAGCTTGTCTCCATACTGTTTCTGATTGAGGTTGAACTCCACCAACAGCACAAAAAACTGCAACAGCACCATCAAGAACTCTCATAGAACGTTCAACTTCAATAGTAAAGTCAACGTGACCTGGAGTGTCTATGATGTTAATTTGATGATTTTTCCACTCACAAGTAGTAGCGGCACTTGTAATAGTAATACCTCTCTCTTTTTCTTGCTCCATCCAGTCCATAGTTGCTGCACCATCATGAACTTCACCAATCTTATGTGAAATACCAGTGTAGAATAGGATTCTTTCTGTTGTAGTTGTTTTTCCTGCATCGATGTGAGCAGCAATACCAATGTTTCTAACTTTTTGTATAGGGTTACTTCTTGCCATAATTATTTCCTTGAATCTTTTTCTCTAAATGAGAAATGCAGAAGGAGTGTTTATTACTAAACACTCCGTTCACCGTCTTACCAGCGATAGTGAGCAAAAGCTTTATTAGCTTCAGCCATTTTATATGTATCTTCTTTCTTCTTAAACGTAGCACCTCTGCTATTTGCAGCATCTAGTAGCTCATTAGCTAGTCTTTCAACCATAGTTCTTTCGCTTCTTTTTCTAGCAAATGATACTAACCAACGCAAAGCAAGTGCTTGTTGTCTAACTGGTCTTACTTCGATAGGCACTTGATAAGTTGCTCCACCGACACGTCTACTCTTTACTTCCATTACTGGTTTTACATTGTCAATAGCAGCAGTAAAAATTTCAAGACCTTTCATCTCTCCATCACTTCTCTGCTCTGCCAATTCAACTGCACCATAAAAAACTTTTGCAGCTGTACTTTTTTTACCATCTAACATAAGATAGTTAATAAACTTAGTTACGATTTTATTGTTATAGATAGGATCAGCTAATACTTCTCTTACCGGGGCTTTTCTTCTTCTCATTGATAAAAATCCTTCAAATTTTTAAATTTTACTCAAATACTACCAAAAAACTAGGATAGTACCTGTTTTAGCAAAAGTTACTTAGGTCTTTTAGTACCGTATTTACTTCTTGCAACTGTTCTTCCAGCAACACCAGCAGTGTCTAATGCACCACGAACGATGTGATACTTAACACCAGGTAAATCTTTGATTCTACCGCCACGAACTAGAACAATTGAGTGCTCTTGTAGATTGTGACCTTCACCACCGATATAACTGATTACTTCAAATCCGCTAGTCAATCTAACTTTAGCAACTTTTCTCAAAGCTGAGTTAGGTTTTTTTGGAGTTGTAGTATAAACTCTAGTACAAACACCTCTTCTTTGAGGACACTTATCAAGTGCTGGTGATTTTGACTTTTTGATCACCTTTTTTCTGTTTTTTCTTACCAATTGGTTGATAGTTGGCACGATTCTTCCTTGTTGTTTAATTTCTCCTTGATCTTGAACAAAGTCCAAGTTCAATTCCTCTCACTAAAGCTTCGCCTTTGGCGAGACTTTTCCTCTTTTCACCGTTTTAATTCGGTTCTCTAAAATGCACCTTAATGTAAAGATACTTTTCAGAGAACCGGTATTTTACTTAAATTTTACTTAAAATCAAATTAAGCTAAGGATATACCTTAGCTTAACTCTCTCCATCTTCTAGTTTCAATATCATCTCTTTCTTCTGATAAAGACCTGTTCCAACAGGAATCATACGTCCTAAGATAACGTTCTCTTTCAGATCTTCAAGCATATCCATCTTTCCAGCAATACTTGCTTCTGTTAAAACTTTAGTAGTCTCTTGAAATGATGCAGCTGAAATGATACTATCACTTCCTATTGCTGCACGAGTAACACCTAAAAGTGTTGGCTCAGCGATTGCTGGTTCTCCACCCATCTGCATTATTTTCTCATTCTCTTCTCTAAATTTACGTCTACTGATCAAATCACCAACGATAAACTTAGTGTTTCCACTGTCAACTATCTTAACTTGACGCAACATCTGAGATACGATAACCTCAATATGCTTATCACTAATCGCAACACCCTGTGAACGGTAAACTTGCTGAATTTCACTAATTATATATCTGTGAAGCTCTTTTTCGCCCATAATTCTCAAGATGTCATGACTTGAAACAACACCTTCAGTAAGATGCTCACCTGCGTGAACAAACTCACCAACATTTACGTTAATTGGTATGTTCTTATTTACAAGGTACTCTGTACTTGTTCCATCTTCTGCGTCTATTATTATTCTCTCTTTAGAACGAAGTGGCTTACCAAATCTAATTGTTCCATCGATTTCTGCAATAACAGTGGCATTTTTAGGGCGTCTTGCTTCAAAAAGTTCACTTACTCTTGGAAGACCACCCGTAATATCGCTTGATCTTGTAGCAGCCTTTGGTGTTCTACCAATGATATCTGCAAGAGCTATAGTCTGTCCATCTTTAACAAAAACAGCAGTCTTTGGCTCTAAAGGATACTTGATAATTTCACCATTTTCAGTTGCTACAACTATAGTTGGTTTTGTGCCACTTGGTAGATACTCATTTATAACAAGTTTACTCTCACCTGTAATTTCGTCAAACTGCTCAGCAGCTGTATAGCCAGGTTCAATATCTTCAAATGCAACAACTCCACCAACTTCAGCAATAACTGGAGTTGAATAAGGATCCCATTCAGCAACAACCATCTGCTCACTTGAGCTTGGTTTTGCTATTATTGTTGAAACTTCTACTTTACTATTATCACAAATATCAACTACTGAGTTTCTTGGGATATAGTGACGAATTGCTTCTCTATCTTCAGCATCAGCAATTACAGCGAAAAGACCTTTCTCTTCAACCATATCACCTTTATTGATCTCTTTATAACGCTCTAAGTGATCTCCACTTAACTTATAGTATTTAACACTTCCATTTGCCCCAGACTTAATCTTCTGTACAACTGGGTCACCATTTTTAGCTCTTAATTCACTAGCATATGGTATACGATTTGGAACATTCCAACTATCTTTAATGACTTCTACTATACTCTCATTTATCTCTACTGTATCACCACTCTTATAGGGAATATAGAATTTACCTTCTACTTTTCCACTAACACCAGCCAACTCATTTGGTTTTGCTAAGTTGCCTTTTCTAAAGCTATACTTAACACTATCTTTTTCACCTTTTATAGTGATGATAGTCTCTTCATGAGCATGATCTATATCTATAACTCCACTAAATGGAGTTTTGATTTTTGGCTCAACTAGCAAAATAGCCGCATTTCTACGATTAGAAACTATTGATTTACCCTCTTTAGTTTGATAAGTTTTAACATTGTAGTATCTTATAAAACCCTCTTTTTGAGCTATTACTTGTCTATCTTGTGCTGCAGTAGAAGCCGTTCCACCAACGTGGAATGTTCTTAACGTCAGCTGAGTACCAGGTTCACCAATTGATTGCGCAGATATGATACCTACAGCCTCTCCTGGACGAACTAATTTACCTTCACCAAGATTAATACCATAACACTTAGCACATACACCTTTTTTAGCTTTACATGTAATAGGCGTTCTAATAGTAACAGACTTAATCTCTGCCTCTTTGAGGGCCAATGCTTTCTCTTCATCAATCAAAGTACCCTCTGTAAAAAGAACTTCATTTGTAATTGAATCGATAATATCTTCAGCTAAAACTCTACCGTGAGCTCTCTCATCAAGTGACTCAATCAAATCGCCACTATGTGTGATTTCAGTGATTTCAACACCTTCGTGAGTACCACAATCTTCCATCGTTACTTTAACATTTTGCGCAACATCAATGAGCTTTCTTGTCAAATAACCAGCATTCGCTGTTTTAAGAGCTGTATCGGCAAGACCTTTTCTAGCACCGTGAGTTGAGATAAAGTATTCAAGGACATTAAGTCCTTCACGGAAGTTAGAGATAATTGGAGTCTCAATAATAGAACCATCTGGTTTCGCCATAAGACCACGCATACCTGCAAGCTGACGTATCTGAGCTGCACTACCACGAGCTCCAGAATCTGCCATCATATAGATTGAGTTAAAACCATCTTTATCCGTCTCTGTAAGTTTCATCATCTCTGATGCAACATCGTTATTTGTGTCTGTCCAGATATCAATAATCTTATTGTATCTCTCTTGATCAGTCAGCAGTCCTGAATTATATTGTTTTTGTATATCAGCAACTTTTTTCTTTGCTTCTGCTATTTTTGCTACTTTTGTACTTGGTACTTTAATGTCATCAATAGATACCGAGATACCTGCACTAGTTGCATACTTAAAACCAAGGTCTTTTAAATTGTCAAGAAATTCTGCAGTTACTGAAAGTCCACCAATTTTAAACACATAATCAACTAAAGCGCCGATATTTTTCTTCTTCATAACTATATTCCAAAGCTCTTCTGGAACAAAATCAGGAAGTATAGATTGAAGTATCAATCTGCCTGCTGTTGTAAACAGGGTTCTTCCATCTATAACAGATTTTATTTTTGCATGAGCATCAAGGTAACCTGCATCCATAGCAATGATTACTTCATCTACATTTGCAAATATTTTATTTGAACCCTTAGCTCCTACTTTTTCTAATGAAAGATAGTAAAGACCAAGTACCATATCTTGTGTTGGTACTGTAATCGCCTTACCGCTTGCAGGAAGAAGAATGTTCATAGAACTTAACATCAAAACTTTACACTCAGCTATCGCTTCATGACTCAATGGAACGTGAACAGCCATCTGATCACCATCGAAATCCGCATTAAAAGCAGAACAGACTAATGGATGAAGACGAATAGCCTTACCATCAATAAGAACTGGATGAAATGCTTGAATAGACAACTTATGAAGTGTTGGTGCACGGTTTAGCATTACAGGGTGATCTTTAACCACTTCTGCCAAACACTCCCAAACTTCATTAGTCTTGTCGTCGATAAGCTTTTTAGCTTGTTTTATAGTTGTTGCATAACCTTTTTCTTCAAGAGCACACAATAAATGTGGCTTAAAAAGTTCAAGTGCCATAATCTTTGGAAGACCACACTGGTCCATCTTAAGATTTGGTCCAACAACAATAACAGAACGACCACTAAAGTCAACACGCTTTCCAAGAAGGTTTTGACGAAAACGCCCCTGCTTACCTTTGATTATTTCTGAAAGTGATTTCAAAGGACGCTTGTTAGCTCCCTTAACTGCATTTGCTCTACGACCATTGTCAAATAGTGCATCAACAGCTTCTTGAAGCATTCTCATCTCATTACGAATAATGATTTGAGGAGCATCAAGCTCCATCAATCTTTTAAGTCTTGAGTTTCTGTTTATAACTCTTCTATAAAGGTCATTCACATCTGAAACTGCAAACTTACCACCGTCAAGACTAACAAGTGGTCTTAAATCTGGCGGAAGAACTGGTAGCATAGTTATCATCATCCACTCAGGACGATTACCACTGTTTAAAAATGCTTCAACTACTTTTAGTCTTTTAACTATAGTCTTCTTTTTTGCTTCAGAGTTAGTGTTACCTATCTCTTCTTTTAGAGTTGCCAAAATGTCAATCAAATCTAGGTCAGCTAAAAGCTCTTGAACTATAGTTCCACCCATATTTGCTTCAAAACCAGTATGCTCAAATCTTTGATTTAAAGATTGGTACTGTTCTTCATTTAAAACATCATACTTCTCTACTTTTTTACTGTTTTCAGCATCATAAAAAGCATCACCAGAAGCTTTTACTAAATATGCTTCATAGTAAAGTACACGTTCAAGATCTTTCATCTTGATTCCAAGAAGTGTTCCTATTCTACTTGGTAGTGAATTAACATACCAAATATGCGCAACAGGAGCAACAAGCTCAATGTGACCCATGCGTGAACGACGAACTTTAGTACTCGTTACTTCAACACCACACTTCTCACACTTAACGCCTTTATAACGCATCTTTTTATACTTACCACAAAGACACTCATACTCACGAACTGGTCCAAAAATCTTTGCACAAAAAAGACCGTCACGCTCAGGTTTGAGCGTACGGTAGTTTATTGTTTCTGGCTTTTTTACTTCACCATAACTCCATGAACGAATCTTCTCAGGACTTGCAAGTCTTAATTGAAACGCTTTAAAGTCTCTTGGTCTACTCTCTTCGTGAATTTCAATCGGTACTAGATTCTTCATTTGCTTCCACCTCGTCATAAATCTCAACATCTAAAGCCAGTGACTTCAACTCATTTGTTAGTACAAAGAATGTTTCAGGTATACCAGTTGATGGGATATTCTCACCACGAGTAAGAGCTTTATAAGCTGCTATTCTTCCCTCTACATCATCTGATTTTACTGTTAACATCTCTCTTAGTGTATGTGCTGCACCATATGCTTCAAGTGCCCATACTTCCATTTCACCAAATCTCTGTCCACCAAATAGTGCTTTACCACCAACTGGTTGTTGAGTTACTAGTGAATATGGTCCAGTACTTCTTGCATGAACTTTTTCATCAACCAAATGGTGAAGTTTAAGCATATACATGTAACCTACATTTACACGCTCTTTCATCTTCTCACCAGTCTTGCCATCATAAAGTTCACACTTACCATCCATATCTATCTTTGCTAATGCAAATAACTTATCGAACTCTTCTTGATTAGTTCCTTCAAATACAGGAGCAGCAAATTTTACACCATTGCTCCAATCTCTAGCATATACAAGAAGTTCTTCATCACTCAATTCATCAACAAACTTTTTAGCATTCATCAATTTTGCAACATCAGCGATTGCTATCATTTTTGCTCTAAGCTCTTTTATCCATTCGCCAGTTTTCTCTTCAAAGATATCTGCTATTTGATTTCCTAAACGCTTACCTATAAGTCCTAGGTGCATCTCTAAAATCTGTCCAATATTCATACGACTTGGGACTCCCAAAGGATTAAGAACGATTTCTACGCTCTCGCCACTTGCAAGGTAAGGCATATCTACTTCTTCAACGATATTTGAAACAATACCCTTGTTTCCGTGACGTCCAGCCATTTTATCACCAACTTTTAGCTTACGCTTAGTTGCGATATATACTTTTACTAACTTTACAACACCACTTGGTAAAATATCATCTTTTTCGATTACATTTAACTTTTCGTCATGCTCTTCTTTAAGTTTTTTCTTCTCTGCTTGGAAATAACTTTTTAAATCTTTATACTCTTTTTGAGTATCTTCACTAAAAGCTTTAACAATTGCATTTAACGAGAAACGATTTACATGTTCTAGGTCTGACTTCTTGAGTTTTTCACCTTTTTTGTAAGCTTTCTTGTTAACTTCTTGATCTTCGCTTAAAGTATTTTTTGACAAAAGAGAGTTAATGCGTAACATCTCTTCACGATCAAGCATAAGTAGTTTGTCATGGTGTTCTCTGTCCAGAATCTCTTTCTCTTCTTCATAGGCCTGGATTGCGCGAGGATCTTTATCATAACCCTTTTTAGTAAATATCTTAACATCTACTATTACACCTTCCATTGAAGCTGCTGCATACATAGATTTGTTTACAACGTGACCAGCTTTTTCACCAAAGATTGCACGAAGTAGTCTCTCTTCTGGTGTTGGTTTAACTTCACCTTTTGGAGATACTTTTCCTACTAAAATCATACCTGGCTTGATATAAGTACCAATTTTTACGATGCCACTCTCATCAAGATGAGCTAAATCTTCCTCTTTTACATTTGGAATATCTTTAGTAATCTCTTCAACACCATCTTTAAGCTCTCTAGCTTCAATCTCTTTCTCGTAAGTATGAACAGAAGTAAATGCATCATTTCTAATCATCTTCTTACTAAGAACAATAGCATCCTCAAAGTTATAACCATTCCATGGCATAAATGCAACCATAACATTTTTACCGATTGCCATTTCACCTTGATCCATACTAGGACCATCTGCTATAACAGTGCCCTTTTCGACTTTTGCGCCCTGTTTTACAATAACTTTTTGAGTAAATGTAGTGTTTTGGTTTGTTCTTAAGTTTTTCTGTAAGCCATAATGGTCAATAAAAGCACCGCCTTCATCTTCACCTAAAATATATACATTTTTATTATCAACTTTTTCAACAATACCAGCACGCTCTACTTTTACTGATGCCCAAGCATCACGAGCAGAGATAGCTTCAACACCTGTTCCAACCATTGGAGCGTCTGTCCATACTAAAGGAACTGCTTGACGTTGCATGTTTGAACCCATAAGTGCACGGTTTGCATCGTCATGCTCCAAGAAAGGAATCAATGAAGCAGCAACACCAGCAATCATAGCAGATGATAAATCAATTAAATCAACTTTGTCTTTTTCAATAAGAATGATTTCACCATCTCTTCTTGCTTCAATCAAGTCTTCCATAATTGTGTCATTTTCAACTTGTGTAGATGCTGGAGCTATGATAAGTCCCTCTTCTTGGGTCGCAGTTATATATATGATTTCATCAAGTATCTTAGCGTCTTCCACTTTTCTGTATGGTGCTTCGACAAAACCTAGCTCATTTACTTTTGAGTACATTGCTAGAGTGTTAATAAGACCAATATTTTGACCTTCTGGAGTCTCAACAGGACAGATTCTACCATAGTGAGTTGGGTGAACGTCACGTACTTCAAATCCAGCTCTCTCTTTTACAAGACCGCCTTCACCAAGTGCACTTAGTCTTCTTTTGTGAGTTATCTCACTAAGAGGGTTTGTCTGATCCATAAACTGTGAAAGTTGTCCGCTTGAGAAAAATTCCATAATAGTACTTGTAATCATTTTTGAGTTTATCAAGTCATGAGGCATAAGCTCTTCAGTTCCGCCACTTAATCCAGTAAACTTATCTCTGATAGCTTTTTGCATCTTTATTAAACCAGTATGTAACTCATTTGAAAGAAGCTCACCGATTGAACGGATACGTCTATTTCCTAAGTGATCTCTATCATCTATATGACCTTGACCATTTTTAACGTTTATTAAGTACTTAACAGTTTTAATAATATCTTCACTTGTCATAACTGTTACAAATTCAGGAACATTAACTCCGAGTTTATGATTCATCTTCATACGACCAACTTTAGTTAAGTCATATCTTTCTGAGTTAAAGAAAAGATCATTAAAGAAAGACTTTGCAGCCTCTTTTGTTACAGGCTCACCTGGTCTCATTACTTTATAAATTCTAATTGTTGCTAAATCGTTCTCATCTTCAATACCTTCTGTTTGACGAAGTAATTTAAGAGTTTCTGTATCAGCGATAAAAGAGTTTATGATAGCATCATCAACACCTTGTGCCAAGTCATTTGCTATTTCAATTGATTCACAACCTTGTTCTATCATCTTAGTTAATTTTGTCTCATCAAGTTGAGTCAAAGTATCAAAAAGAACCTCTCCACTCTCTTGGTCTATTATTGGAGATGATAAAAATCTATTTACAAGAGTCTCTATAGGATACTCTACAAATTTGATTCCATCTTCTACAAATTTTTCTGCTTTTTTCTTAGTAAGTCTCTTGCCAGTTGCAATTAATAGGTTTCCTTTTTCATCTTTAAGATCAAAATCTACTCTACCTACAAAATTCTCTGGTGCAAAATTCATTAAGAATTTGTTATCTCTAATTTTTATATTTAAAACTGGATAAAATAGTTTTAAAATATCTTGCTTGCTATAACCTAATGCTCTAAAAAGTATTGTTATTGGTACTTTTCTACGCTTATTAATTCTTACAAAGAGCGTATCTTTAGCGTCATATTCGAAATACAACCATGATCCACGATCAGGTATTATTTGTGCAGTATAGATAAGCTTATTAACTACAGTTGCACTCTCTTCTTCTTTAAATATAACACCAGGACTACGGTGTAGTTGATTAACAACAACTCTTTCTACTCCGTTAATAACAAAAGATGTTCTATCAGTCATCAAAGGAATTTCTCTAATAAATATTGCTTGTTCTTTTATATCTTTAACACCAGTTTTTTCACCGGTTTTTTCATTTTTATCCCATAAAATAAGGCGAATGTTCATTTTTAGGTTTACAGAATAAGTAAGTCCTCTATCCATACATTCACGTACGTTATATTTAGGTTTTCCAATTTCAGAACTGATATACTCTAAAGAGAGTCTATTCTGAGGGTCATGGATTGGGAATATTGATTTAAAAACTTTTTCAATACCACTCTCTTGATCAGGATTACCAACATTTAAAAAGTATTCATAACTTTTTTGTTGCACTTGAAGAAGATTTGGTACATCAATTTTTCTTGGTACTTTTGAGAAATCCACTCTTAGGCGATTTCCCGATTTAAGGTTATTTAACATGAGTCTACCTTACGAAGTTGTTTAATGGGAAAGTATTTTTGCTACTAATTAAAGTAGCTTTTATCACGACATTGTCTTTTTCACGTTTTATTAAGGGGAGAGTTAACTCCCCTTGATTGCAAGTTTTAAAACTACTTGAGTTCAGCTTTTGCACCAGCTTCTTCGATCTGCTTAAGAACTGCTTCAGCATCATCTTTAGAGATTCCCTCTTTAAGAACTGTTGGAACACCTTCAACTGCTTCTTTTGCTTCTTTAAGTCCAAGACCTGTAATAGCACGAACAGCTTTAATAGCGTTAATTTTTTTAGCGCCAGCTTCAACTAGAACTACGTCAAATTCTGTCTTCTCTTCAGCTGTAGCACCAGCATCACCAGCACCACCAGCCATCATAACTGGAGCAGCTGATACGCCAAACTTCTCTTCAAATTCTTTTACTAATTCACTAAGCTCTAATACGCTTAGACCTGAAATAAATTCTAATACATCTTCTTTTGAAATTGCCATTTCATAATCCTAATTATTTTATTTTTAGAAAAGATAAATCTCTCTAATTTACAGTATATGAAGCTACGCTTCACACCTAATTTTACTGTCTGTTTTCCTTACATGTAAAAGAAATTATGCAGACGCTTCTTCGTTTTTTGCTCTAAGAGCATCAAGACCGATTGTAAAGTTTGTAACTGGAGCCATCCAAGTTTGAAGTAACATTCCAATAAGCTCATCACGTGATGGCATCTTAGAAAGTGCTTCAACTTTAGCAGCATCAGAAACTTCACCATCAATAAATGCTGTTTTAATAACAAATTTATCATTAGCTTTAGCAAATTTTGCTACAACTTTAGTTACGTCTAACTGATCTTCACCCCAAACAAAAATATTTGTGCTTGAAAGTTCGATTCCATCGATATCTGCATTTTTCATAGCGATGCTTGCAAGAGTATTTTTGATTACTCTAACTTTAACATTCATCTCTTTTGCATCAATTCTTAGTTCTTCAATAGCAGGAACATCTAGTCCTCTAAAATCACAAACTACTACTGCGTCGGAAGCTTTAAACTCTTCAGTTATATCTTTAACAATTTCAACTTTTCTATTTTTAGTCAATTTTTTCTCCTTTCCGACCGAGATTTCAAGTGGAGCCGAGAAAATTCTCGAATTAAGCCCTAGAGCCTCAACTGTCTCTAATCAAGATTTACAACAGACTCGAACTATTTCCGAGCCTATTTGATTTTTAATTATTTTAAGTCTATTAACTCTTGGTTATCCATATTTACTGATGGACTCATAGTCAATGAAAGTGCTGCAGTTTTGATATATTTACCTTTTGCAGACGCTGGTTTTAGTTTGTTGATTGCTCTCATAAATGTATAAAAGTTTTCACTTATGCTAGCTTCATCAAAGCTAACTTTACCAATGCCAGCATGAATATTTCCTTGTTTATCAACACGGAAGTTTACTTGTCCACCTTTATTGTTTTCAACTGCTTTAGCTACATCCATAGTAACTGTTCCAGTTTTAGGATTAGGCATGATGCCTTTTGGTCCTAGTATACGTCCTACTTTACCAACTAAACCCATCATATTTGGAGTTGCTATTAAAACATCGAAGTCAATTTTACCAGCTTGTATATCTGCTATTAGTTCATCTGCGCCAACTATGTCAGCACCAGCTGCTTTTGCTTCATCTGCTTTTGCATCTTTTGCTACAACTGCAACTCTAACTGATTTACCCGTTCCAGCAGGAAGGATAACAGAACCACGAACCATTTGGTCAGCATGTCTAGGATCTACATTAAGTTTTAATGCAATTTCTACTGTCTCATCAAATTTTGCTGAAGCTAAACTTTTTACAGTTGTTAGAGCTTCTGCTGCAGAATATTTTTTTTCTGCGTCAACTTTTTTCAGTAATTCCTGAAATCTTTTTGTTACTTTGTTTGCCATTTTATATCTCCACGCAATTTTGCTTCCACTTATTACCCTAAGCGGTTAAGGGAAAAAATTAATCTATTATTTCAACGCCCATACTTCTACAAGAACCAGCTATAATTCTAGCTGCTTGTTCACGATCATTTGTGTTAAGATCAGCTATTTTCTGCTCAACTACTTCAAGAACTTGTGCTTTTGTAAGCTTTCCAACTTTGTTTTTAAGTGGATTGTCAGTACCTTTTTTAATTCCAGCTGCTTTCATGATAAGATCACTTGCTGGTGGTTGTTTTGTAATAAAAGTAAAACTTCTATCTGCATAAACAGTAATGATTACTGGGATATTATAACCCATTTTATCTTTTGTTTTTTCATTAAATGCTTTACAAAATTCCATAATATTAACACCCTGCTGTCCAAGAGCTGGACCAACTGGTGGTGATGGATTTGCTTTGCCGGCAGCAATTTGTAACTTAATCACGCCTGTTATCTTTTTAGCCATTTATTATCCTTTAAACTATTTTTTCAACTTGAGTATAGAGAATCTCTACTGGTGTACTTCTACCAAAGATAAGAACATTTAGTTTTAACTTACCATGTTCCATATCATACTCTTCAACTGCACCAGTAAAGTTTGCAAACGGACCTTCTGTAATCCGTACACTCTCTCCTGTTTCGAAGAAGATTTTTGGTTTTGGTGCACCTTTTTTCTCTGCTTTTTCTAAAATTACCTGAATATCTTTTTCCGTTAATGGGGTAGGCTTTTTAGACTCCCCGATAAAACGACCAACTTTAGGCAATGATTGAATCATGTGCCAAAGTCTTGTATCTAAATCAAGATGTGCAAATGCATATCCTGGGTATAGACTTCTTTCAGTTATTTTTTTCTTACCATTTTTAACTTCAATCACATCTTCCGTAGGAACGATGATCGCCTTAAGTTTATCTTCAATTGAGTTGTTTACAACAATCTCTTCGATTGCCCTTTTTACTGCTTGTTCACTTCCAGCATAAGTCTGGATAGCATACCATTTATGATCCATCTCTTCCATCTTACATTACTGCTGAAAGAGTAGAAGACATGATCAGATCAATCAATGCTAGAAATAGTGATACAACAGTAACAACAACAAAAACAGATATGAAAGCATTTCTAATCTGTTCTTTAATTGGGAAGATAACTTTTGAAAGTTCTACTTTTGAATGATTGTAATAAGTTACCAATTTTTCCATGTATATACCTTTTAGTGGCAGGGCAGGAGGGACTCGAACCCCCAGCACCTGGGTTTGGAACCCAGTGCTCTACCATTGGAGCTACTGCCCTACTTGTATTAAAACCCTCCGAAGAGGGAAATAATTAACTTTTTAGTTTCACTTCTTTGTGAACTGTGTGCTTCTTTAATCTTGGACAATACTTCTTAGCTTCAAACTTTTCAGTATATGTCTTAGAGTTTTTTGTTGTTGTGTAGTTTATATCTCCACACTCAACACACTTTAATCCTATTTTAATAGTCATCTAACTTGCCTTTAAAAATAGGGAAGAATTACTCTTCCCTGTTCGTTTATTCTTTAATTATTTTTCGATTGAAGAAACAACACCAGCACCAACAGTTCTACCACCCTCACGGATTGCGAATCTAGTACCTTCTTCCATAGCGATAGGAGCAATAAGCTCTACATTAATCTTAACGTTATCACCAGGCATAACCATCTCAGTTCCCTCAGGAAGTGTAATTGAACCTGTAACGTCTGTTGTTCTTACGTAAAATTGTGGTCTATAGTTGTTAAAGAATGGAGTATGTCTTCCACCTTCATCTTTACTTAGAACATAAATTTCAGCTGTAAATGTTGTATGAGGAGTAATTGTACCTGGCTTGCAAAGAACCATACCTCTCTCAACTGCTTCTTTAGCTGTACCACGTAAAAGAATTCCACAGTTATCACCAGCTTCACCTTGATCCATCTCTTTACGGAACATTTCAACACCAGTTACTGTAGTAGTTTGAGTATCTTTAATACCTACAATTTCGATAGTTTCTCCAACTTTTACAACGCCTCTTTCGATACGTCCTGTAACAACTGTTCCACGACCTGAGATTGAGAATACATCTTCAACAGGCATCAAGAAATCTTTATCAGTCTCTCTTACTGGCTCAGGAATATATCCATCTACTTCTGCCATAAGATTCATGATTTTATCACTCCACTCACCAACAGCACCAGCTTTACACTCTTCAAGAGCTTTAAGAGCAGATCCAGCAACGATAGGAATATCATCTCCTGGGAAGTCATACTCAGAAAGTAATTCTCTGATTTCCATCTCTACTAATTCTAATAGTTCTTCATCATCAACCATATCTGCTTTGTTCATAAAAACAACTATATATGGAACACCAACTTGGCGAGATAGAAGGATATGCTCTCTAGTTTGAGGCATAGGACCATCAGCTGCAGAAACAACTAAAATAGCTCCGTCCATTTGAGCAGCACCAGTAATCATGTTCTTAACGTAATCCGCGTGACCTGGACAATCAACGTGTGCATAGTGACGTGCTTCAGTTTCATATTCAATGTGAGAAGTAGCAATCGTAATTCCTCTTTCTCTCTCTTCAGGTGCATTATCAATACCATCAAAATCTTTAAATTCTGCAAGACCTTTGCTTGCTAGAACTGCAGAAATTGCAGCTGTAAGAGTAGTTTTACCATGATCAACGTGACCAATAGTACCTATGTTAACGTGTGGTTTATTTCTTTCGAATTTTTCCTTAGCCATTTCTTCCTCCGTATGAAGTTTAATTTTTTATTTCAATTTAATTTTATGGAGCTCATAGCGGGACTTGAACCCGCGACCTCTTCCTTACCAAGGAAGTGCTCTACCTCTGAGCCATATGAGCGATTTTTAATTTAAAATGCACTTATAGCAACAACAATAATAACAGGTGATTTATAGGTTTTGAGAAGAGTCTACTGAACTAATTCTGTAGTAAAAGATAATCAGAAAAAATCCAACAGCTCCCAGCCAAATAAAATCAATGGAGCGGGAGACGAGATTCGAACTCGCGACAACCTGCTTGGAAGGCAGGAACTCTAGCCACTGAGTTACTCCCGCATAATTAATGTAATGGTGGTGAGAGAAGGATTCGAACCTTCGAAGATAAAAATCAGCAGATTTACAGTCTGCCCTCGTTGGCCACTTGAGTATCTCACCGTTAACATTAAAATTGATTTATTCCTGGTCAAACACTGTCATTTGACATCACAAAACAAAAAATGGTGCTGGATACCCGAATCGAACAGGTGACCTACTGCTTACAAGGCAGTTGCTCTACCGGCTGAGCTAATCCAGCAACCGTATGTTTGTGAGGTGAAATTATATCTCAAAAGCTCTTCAATGTCAATGGTTTTTTTAACTTTTTTAGTTACAATGTTAAAATATTTCAATTTTGAAGGAAATTAAGTGAAAGTTTTATTCTCTCCAAGTGAAGCAAAGTCCGATTTTATAGGCAATGAGAAGCTCTCAGACAGATCATTAATTTTTTCTGCACTTTTTGAAAAAAGAGTCTATATCATAAAAAAACTAACCTCTTTTTTGGCAATTAGCAGTTCAGATAAAATAGAGAAATTTTTTGGGATAAAAAATAGTATTGAGTGTGAAAAACTAGCTAAACTTGATCTTTTTTCATCTTCTACATGTAAAGCCATTCAACGATATAGTGGTGTTTCTTATCAGTATTTAAACTTTGATAGTCTAAGTAATGGACAAAAAGATTGGATTTGTGAAAATACTCTTATATTTTCTAACCTCTTTGGTCCGATTAGTGCAAATGATGATTTACCATATTACCGTTTTAAACAAGGATCAACATTAGATGGCTTTAAACCAGAGCTTTTTTATAAAGAAAATTTTAGTAAAGTAATAGACAGTTATATAGGTAGTAATTTAGTTATAGATTTAAGAGCTGGATTTTATGAAAAGTTTTATACACTTAAATGTAAGCATATCACAATGAAATTTATAAAAAATGGCAAAGTAGTCAGTCATTGGGCAAAAGCTTATAGAGGAAAAGTTCTAAGAGAACTTTCAAAATCTCAGCCAAAATCAGTTATAGAGTTTGAAAATATAAATTTTAAAGGACTTTCAATAAAGGAAATCATAGAAACAAAACTAAAAAGAGAATATATTTTTAAAATTGATGTATGATAATACAAAATTTATCCTTAGGTATTAAATAGACTTTTTACAAAAAAGTATGGGGATTTCATACCCCCCCCATACTCATTTTATATACTACTTTTTATCTAAAGCTCTTACACCTATATTTCCATATCTGTGGTAACTATGTGAGATGCTCTGCTCTTCAAAATAATTAAGAAGCTCTAGTCTTCCTTCCATCATTGGAGTTCCTCTTA
>CAZHBU010000004.1:0-12096 GCA_964530865.1 uncultured Sulfurospirillum sp. | reverse complement strand
ACACTAAGTTTTGAGAAATCATCTTTAAAACCTTTATGCGTACCTTTTGCAGCTTCACTACTCCAGTTTTTAACAACATCAACTAGTGGGTGAAAATGTACTTTATCTACTTTAGGAACACTTACTTCTTCAAAATTCATAAACTGAGTTACATAACTATAAGCACCAGCTTTTCTTCCTGCACCAATTGCAGATTTGCCCATACCTCCAAATGGTTGACGAAGAACTATTGCTCCAGTTGTTCCACGGTTTATATATAAGTTTCCTGCTCTAACATTTTCTCTCCAATAGTCAGTCTCTCTTGCATCAAGTGACTCTATTCCTGAAGTTAGTCCATATCCAGTTTTATTTACAAGGTCGACTGCATGTTTCAAATCTTTTGCACGCATTACAGAAAGTACTGGTCCAAAAAGCTCATTCATATGGCAGAAATTACCATCTTGAACGCCCCATTTAATTGCTGGTTTTAACATATACTCATTGTCATCTGCGTAGCTTGGTTTTAACAACCATTCTTCACCATTTTCTAGTGTATCAATAGCCTTTTTTAGATTACCATCTACTTTATTTGCTAAAGTACCAATTCTGCTTACATAATCCCAAACTGAACCTACTTCCATACTTGCTGCCGCATCTTTCAATGCTGATTTGAAACCTTCATCATTATAAACCTCATCTTCGAGAACTAAAAGAGAAGTTGCTGAACACTTTTGACCACTATTATGAAATGCACTTGCTACAACGTTTTTAATAGCTTGTTCACGATCAGCCATAGCAGTAACGATAGTTGCATCTTTTCCACCAGTCTCAGCAGTTAAATATAAGTCTGGTCTTGATTTTAACATTGAGTACGCAGTATCTTCACCACCTGTTAAGATAACAAAATTTACTTTTGGATTATTTACAAGATGTTTACCTGCTAAACTTCCAGGAGCTGGACAAAATTGTAGTGTATTTTTACTAATTCCTGCATCCCAATAACATTTACAAAGCTCATAAGCACAAAGAGCAGCAGCAGAAGCAGGTTTAACAATGACTGTATTTCCAGCTGCAAGAGCTGCCGTGATACCACCAACAGGGATAGCAACAGGAAAATTCCAAGGAGGAGTGATAACACCTACACCTTTACCTTTAAACTTCAAGTTTTCAAAGTTGTTAAAGTAATCTGCACTATGTCCGTAAAACTCTAAAAAGTCAATCGCTTCACTAACTTCAACGTCAGTCTCTGTAATAATCTTTCCAACTTCTGCAGAAGCTACACCGATTAAATCTAATCTCTTCTTTCTAACTTCATTAGCAACTTTTGAAAGTATTTCAAAACGAGCAACATGCGCCATACTTCTCCAACCATCAGGATCGGCGGCTGCAACGTCTACTGCTTTTTTCAAATCATCTGCTGTTGGAACAGTATACTTTCCACAAATCACACCATCTTTTAGTTGTGATTTATCTATTACTTCTTTTACTTTACGCTCATCAGTTAAATCAACGCCACCAACTACAACAGGAGCAGTCTCTACTTCTTCACCTTTTTTCTTCATCCATTTTGTTCTAATATCTTTAGCCCACTGCTTGTTTGAAGGTAAGATAAAGTCAGTATCTGGCTCGCCATGATACTCTTTAGTGTAAAAACTTCCACCTTTATAATCATCCCAATTTTCAGTTAGTCTATCTTGGGTTCTTTTTGCACCTATAAAAATGTGCTTTTTGTTCTCAAAAGATTCTATAAACTGATCTCTTAACATATTCCAATCATCACTATTAGCCTCAAGTCCAAATGAATAACGGATAAAGTTTTCTGTTCCAGTGTTCTCATCAAATCTTCTTACAAGATAAGCAATTGCATTTGTAAACTGCTCTTTTTTTGCAGCAGGACCATAAAGGATAACTTCACCACTAATCTCTTTAATAGAGACTCTAGCAGACTCACTCATGCCTTCAAGCATCTCCATTGAGAAATAATCCATTACATTGTTTTCTTTTGCAGTCTCATAACCATAAGCTAGTTCAAAAAGGTTATGTGAAGCAACACCTAGATGAACATAAGGTGCATTTTCAGGCTTAAGAGCATACTCAAGCATAACTTTATAGTTACTATCAGTATCAAGCTTTTTAGTATATGGACAAGTTCTCCAGTGCTTAAGACCAGCTTCTGTCTCTTCCATCTCCATGTTAGCACCCTTAACCAAACGAACTTTAATTGGAGCACCCCCATTTCTAACTCTTTCTTTCGCCCAATCAGTAAGTTTGACTTGCCATAAATGAGAATCAGGAAGATATGCTTGAAGAACGATACCCGCTTTAAAATCTTTAAATTCTGGCTGTCCTAGTACTTTTTTGAATGTCTCAACAGTAAGAGAAAGATCTCTATACTCTTCCATATCAAGGTTGATAAACTTGTTTTCTTGTTCACCTTTTGCGTTTGTATATGTATATTTTTTAGCTTGTGCAAAAATTTGTGAAAGTCTTGTTGAAAACTCTTCTACTGTATTTTCATAAGATACTGGGTTAATTTGTGAAAACAGAGTTGAAATTTTAATTGACATATAATCAATGTTTGGATTTGTAAGTATGTTCATATACTTTTCTATACGCTCTTGAGCTTCCTCTTCACCAAGAACTATCTCACCAATCATGTTAAGGTTTACTCTAGTTCCTTCTGCTTTTCTCTTTTGAAGATGAGCATTTAATAAATCATCTTCACCTTTGAGAACAACAGTATCAGTATCATCTCTAACACTTTTAATAAATAACGGAACTGAGATATCTGGAAGATAAATACCAACATTTCTAAACAAAAAGATTAAAAATTTCTCAGGAGTTGAAAAGAATGTAGCCATACCATACTTAGAAAAAATATACTCTACTTGGTCTGCTACTCTTGCACTATTTTTAGTTCTAAAACTTTGATCCATAAGGTCTATCAAAAGAACCTTATCTAAAGGACGAGCAAACATCTTTTTCATCTTTGCATGAAAGTTTTTCTCAAAATCTGTGATTTTATCTGCAGCTCTTAACTGCCACTTTTCTGCTAAATCAATCGCACGATTCATTACTACTTCATTGTTTTCCATTGTTTATCCTTACTATTTAGTACTACTAAAAGTAGTACCTTTTATAAATTAAAGAAATTGTACAAAAAAAACCGCTTGTCGTCAAGGACAAACGGCTTCTTTGTGAGTATCTACTTCTTCTTACCTAAATAAGCCTCTTGTATAACCGATGAGTTTAATAACTCATGACTCGTTCCCTCATGTGTTATCTTACCTAACTCTAAAACATAACCTCTATCAGCAAGTTTTAGTGCTGCTTTTGCGTTTTGCTCTACAATAAGAACAGTAACACCCGTTACACTAATCTCTTTAATAGCTTTAAAAATTCCCTTTACTAACACTGGAGCAAGTCCAAGACTTGGCTCATCTAGTATAAGAAGTTTTGGCTTACTCATGATAGCTCTTCCGATTGCAAGCATCTGTTGCTCACCACCACTCAGAGTTCCTGCAAGTTGCTTTTTTCTCTCTTCAAGACGAGGAAGAATTTTATATATCCACTTTAATGTCTCTTCATCATGAGTTTTAAGAGTATAAGCTCCCATATGAAGATTTTCTTCAACACTAAGTGTTCCAAAAACTTTTCTTCCCTCAGGAGAGTGACTCATACCAAGAGATACTATATCATGAGCTGGAACTTTTGTAACCTCTTGTCCATCAAATACAATATGACCTTCAGTTGATCTAAGAAGTCCACTTATTGTTCGTAGAGTTGTTGTTTTTCCAGCACCATTTGCACCCAAAATCGTAACAACTTCACCTTCATTTACATATAAACTAATACCTTTTATGGCTTTAATCGCACCATAACTGACGTGTAAGTCTTTTACTTCTAATAATTTATTAGCCATTACTCATCCTCATCTTCAATACCGATATATGCTTCAATTACTGCTGAATTATCCTGAACATCTGCTGCAACTCCATCACAAATCCAAGCACCGAAGTTGATAACAGTCATGTATTCACAAAGACTCATAACCATATCCATATCGTGTTCAATCATCATAATAGTAACACCCATTGCTTGAATCTTACGGATAATATCTGCTAACTCTTTTGTTTCATTTTCGTTTAATCCAGCTGCCGGTTCATCTAAGATAAGTAGTTCAGGTTCAGCTGCAAGAGCTCTTGCCATCTCTATCTTTCTTTGAATACCATAAGAGAGATCGCCTGCTGGTGTTGTAGCATAATCACTTAATCCAAAAAGCTCCATATACTCGCCAACTTTTCCCCAATTGTACTTTTCGTCTTTATAGTAAGCAGGTGTTGGGATAATTCCGTTGTACCACTTTTGTGTTGATTTAATATGACGACCGGACATGATGTTCTCAGCAACACTCATCTCAGCAAATAGTCTGATTGTTTGAAATGTTCTTAAAATTCCAAGTTCAGCTATCTTGTGAGGTTGTGTCCCTTTTATATCTTTTCCGTGCCAAAGTATTTCACCCTCTTCGGGCGTATAGATACCTGTTATACAGTTAAATAGAGTTGTTTTACCAGCTCCATTTGGTCCAATAATTCCATAAATCTGACCTTTTTTAACTCTTAAATTAAGAGCATCAATAGCAGTCAAACCAGAGAAAAATTTTGAAACATTTTTAATCTCTAATAGATACTCACTCACTGTTTTTCCCCTTTTTAAGAAATGCAGGTATGTTTCCAAACTTAACTGGCCAGATGCCACGAGGTCTTAAAATCATCGTTAAAATCATCGCCAAACCAAATACTAGATAACGAGCTGTTTCAAATTCACGGAACATCTCAGGAAGTACAAACATAACAAATGTACCTAAAAGAACTCCTGGAAGTGAAGCAGATCCACCAACTAATACAATCGTAAAGAACATAATAGATTGAAGTACATTAAATGCTTCTGGGCTAACTGCACTATATTGAACTGCAAACATACTACCAGCAGCTCCTGCAAGCCCTGCACCAATAGCAAATGCATAAAGTTTGTAATAACGAATATCTATACCCATGCTTTGAGCTGCAATATCATCTTTATTGATATAAAACATTGCACGACCAAATTTACTACCATCTAATGTTTTCATTATAAACAGTGTAATACCTAAGAGTATAAATGCCATGTAATACATATGAATCTGTTCAAAGAACTCAAATCCAAACACTCTAACTACATCTATGCCAAAAATTCCATTTGGCCCACCAGTGATGCCAAATAGGTCATTTTCTAATATTTGTAAAAAGATAATATTAATACCAATAGTAGTAACTAAAAGATAGTCACCTCTTAAGTGGATAATTGGAGCAGTTGTTATAAGAGCGACAACTACAGGAATAATCACTGCTGGTGCCCAAGTCGCTAGAATTGGCCAGCCATATTGCGTGTTTAGAATTGCTGTTGCATATGCTCCTAGTCCAAAAAATGCAGCATGTCCCATATGGAAAGCACCTGCACGTCCAAGGATAATATCTTGCGAAAAAGCTACAACTGAAAATACTAAAAACGTAATTCCAACTGCAAGCCAAGCAGAATCAGCAAAAAATGGGAAAACCCCCATAATAACCAAGAAACTCAGTGATATTATATTAGTTCTACTCATCATACCTTCTCCGCCACTTTTTCGCCAAGTATCCCTGTTGGTCTAAAAATCAGAACAACAATCAATAACATAAACGTAAATGTCTCAGCCCAAGCACTAGAGATATAACCACTAATAAGTGCATTAAAAAGTCCAAGCATGAGTCCGCCAAACATAGCTCCTGGAATGTTACCAATACCACCAATGATGGCTGCAACAAATGCATTTAAACCATACATCCAACCCATATCAAAAGTGATCCCTCTATAGTAAATTCCAATAAAAAGACCTGCAACTGCCCCCAAAGAAGAACCGATAATAAAAATAATCATAATGATTTTGTTTACATTGATTCCCATCAGCTTCGCAGCATCTTGGTCAATAGCCACAGCACGAATTGCAGTTCCCATCTTTGTTTTGTTTATAAAAAGATAAAGAGCAATCATCAATACAGATGAAAAAAGCAATATCATAAGTTGCGTAAATGTTATAACTACACCATTAATTTCATAGATAGTTGATGGAAACAAGTCTGAAGGAAAAATCTTCATATTTGGTCCCCAAATTAACATGATAGCATTTTGTATAACAAGTCCCGCTCCTAAAGCAGAAACAACAGCACTAAGGCGTGGTGCCGTTCGTAAAGGCCTATAGGCAAGGCGTTCAAGAAGAACACCAACAACTGCAATAATCGCTGCTGTGAACATAAACACAGTAATAACGGCTATAATTGAAGTACCGCCATCAGCAAAAATACTAGTATAGATCGTAAGTCCTACAAAGGCTGACAAGGCCACGAGGTCTCCGTGGGCAAAGTTGATTAACTTCATTACCCCGTAGACCATCGTATAACCAAGTGCGACCAAAGCATACAAACTTCCTATTGTCAAACCGTTCACAATTTGTTGAAAAAATATATCCATTGTTCTGCTTTCTCTCTATTTTTACTTGTTTATAATCTTATAACTACCGTCTGCTTGAATTTCATAAATATTAAATTTAGTATTGATTCTCTCACCATCTTCTCTAAATGATACAGGACCTGTAATTCCTGGGAAATCTCTTAGAGCATGAAGGTAATCACTGATTTTCTTAGTATCAAGACTATTAGTCTCTTTTGCAGCATGAAGAATAGCGCTAAGTCCATCAACATTCATAAGAGCCCATACCGAAGATGGAGCTTTCCCATACTTAGCTGTATAATCTTTGATAAATACTTTTGCAGCATCGTATGGCAAAAAGTTAGCTGTTGGGAAGTTAACTAAGATAGTGCCTTCTGCACTTTTTCCAGCAAGTTTTACGAAATCTGGATTATCATTTGCATCACCACCAATAAAGTCAGCTTTAATTCCAAGTTGAATCTGTTGAGCACGAATTAATCCACCATCTGTGTAGTATCCACCAAAGTAGATTGCATCTGGTTTCATTGATTTTATTTTTGTAAGAACTGCTGTAAAGTTTTGAGTTCCTGATTTAATCTTACCTTGATAAATTACATTACCACCCTCTGCTTTGATTGATTTAGCGGCTGAATCCGCAAGGTCAACAGAATATCCAGAGTAATCTGAAAGTATAACTATCTTCTTGTAAGCTTTTTCTTTTACTAAATACTTTGCAGTAAATGCCGCTTGATCTGAATTTCTAAATGAGTTTCTAAAGAATGTCCAATATTTATGCTTAGTTAAGCTACCTGCTGTACCATCACTAGTTTGAAGTGTTTTGTTTCTATAGTATGTAGTTTGAGCAGCTTCGGTTGCACTTGAAGTATATGAACCTATAACTGCAAGAACACCTTCATTTACTAATTTTCTAGCACAGATTGCTGCTTTTTGAGCAATACCTTCATCATCACAACTAACAACTTCTAATTGCTTACCTAAAAGTCCACCTTTTGCATTAATTTGATCAATAACTAACCTAACACCATTGTCTATACTCTGCCCCTCATTTGCATACTTGCCAGTGATAGGTGCTTGAACACCAATCTTGATAACATCTGCAGCATTTCCTGCTGTAACTAATAAAGCACACACTGCAACTGATGCTGCAACTCTTGGTAATATTCTCATATTTTCTCCTTTGAAAATTTTATTAAAACAACTCTACATGTAGCCTTAATAAAACCTACTTATGCTCTATAATGTAACAACCAGCTAACCACTCTCCACTATCTTCTATTCTTTGAATCTCACTACTCATAAAAGTGGCTTTTAAAGAAGGAAACTTTTCTACAACCTCATCAAAACTTTTGACCAATTCAGGAACTCTCTTTTCAAGTTTTTTTCTAGCATTTTGAGATAAATCAGAATAAAAACTAAAAATTCCATATTCCAACGAAGTCTCACAATCTAACATTTTACAAATAACTTCTATATCATTTGAGTACTCTAGTTTTGGGTTTCTTACACCATTTCTTACACTTATAATAACCTTAGAAACAGAATCTTCATTATTTTTATGTTCAAATCTTTCATCTAATGTTATGCTAAATCTACCTTGCCTAATTTTCTTTTTCTCCATGTATGAAGTATATGCTCCACGATCTGGTAAAGAACATCTCATAATATCACTAATAGTTGCATCAATAAATATCTCTGGTGCATTTTTCATATCTGCTATCTCTTGAGCAATATGAATAGATATGATTTTATATGGTCCATGAGATAAAAAAAGTCTATCATTTGTCCAATTTAAAAAATTTTGTGCTGCTTTTACAGTTCCTTGAAGTGTCGCATCAACAACTTCTCTTTGTGATGGAAACTTATTCATGATAATTTTCCTCAACCTCTTCAATAATGCCACTCTCAAACAGTATATCTTCAATTAGTCTATTTTTAGATATATTTAAAGAGTGTGATAGTTTACTCAAAGCATCATCCAAGTTAGAATCTATCTTTATAGTTAGTTGAGAAATTTGGCGTCTTTTTTTACTCTTTTCGATAACACTTTTGATGATTTCATTACCAAATTTTTGTTTTGCCAAAATCTACCTTTTAAGTTGCTTGAAAAGGAATACTAAAAGTACTACTTTTTATTTACTAAAATATAGTATAGTTTTTTTAAAATTGACTTAAAAGTTTTTTTTAGAAGAGTATAAAATCAAAAGTTTTTTGTAACTTTTCTAAAAAACCTTCTATACTCAGGCTTTTAATGATTTCTTTTTATTTTATTAAAATTGAATATTATTCGTAAAAAGTTACTAAATGTAGCATTTATTACAAATATATAGAGGACTATTTTACTCCTCTATTGTCTAATTAGGTAAATTTTCTAACATTTGGACTTAATTAAGTCTAAATTGGGGTTCTTTTTGTTTTTGGTACTAAAACCCATAACTCTACTTTTTCGTTATCTCTTGAATCTGTTCGTTTTGTTCTTCTCGACGAAGCTCTTACATCTCGTCTAAGGTGCAACTCTTTTCTAAAACGGTTATTGTTTCTTAACTCTTCTATAATAGGGTGCTTACTCTCTTCATCAACTACTTCTGATAGATTTGAAAATATAAGAACAATTTTACCATTGGGAGCTAAGTGCTTTTGTGCTTGTTCAAAAAACCTAGGAAACAGTTCCTCTTCATAGTACATCGCCTTATCAATGCCCTCTTCTAATTTATGTTTTGCAACTAACCATGGAGGATTAAAAACAATCAAATTAGCTTTAACATCACAATTTTCAAACAAATCACCATGATTTAGTTTCATCTTGTCTTCAAAACCCAATCTTGCACAATCTTGTGAAACACCTATAATTGCATTTTTATTTGTATCTATTGCAAAAATATCTTCAAAACCATTTTGGATTAGTTGGAATGATAGAACACCACTTCCAACACCAATTTCTATGATTTTGTCTTTTGCACCTTCGTATCTCTTTAGGTATTTATCAAATAGTTTTAGATGATCAAATCTTGTTGGGAAATATGTTCCATAAAAGGGATGAAGTGTCAAATTTAAAGTTTTGATTTCAATTCCTTTTTTATACCACTGCCATGAACTGTTCATGCCTTGGACTTCAGGAAAGGAGATATAAAACTCTGATACATCTGGGTAGAGTAGTTCTAACCAGCCAATATCTGGACATTTTTTAACAAGGAGTCTATTGTTTTTTACTTTGAGTAATAACCTATGTGAAGCTTCTCTAAATGCACTGCGATACTCACGTTGTCCTTGAAAACTTTTATCATTGTATTTGCGTGAAAGATTTCTTTTTAGTTCAGACAAAACTTCTAAGCCATCGCTGTAAAACTTTTCAACAAACACATATTGACCTGCAATCATGTCAACAACAATCGTCTTTGTGTCCATTGTTCGATAGAAACTTATAGCTTCAATCTCAGTAGTTATTATATTTGGTCTATCTGGTTGGATAGCTTGTAAATCTTTATTCATGTGAAGCAGTTTATTGTATATATGCTTTGTTCTAGTTTTATTTCTACAATATTGATGATTTTTAGATACAATAAAAAAATAAGAAGATAAACAAGGAAATAAAAATGTCGTTTGAAAAACTAGGACTAGTTCCCCAATTGACTACTGCAGTCAGTGATTTAGGCTATACAAAAGCAACACCTGTACAAAAGCAAGTTATCCCTTTAGTGTTACAGGGAAAAGATGTGATGGCAACAGCACAAACAGGAACAGGTAAAACAGCCGCTTATGCACTTCCTATTTTACAACTGTTGAGTAAAAAAAACATAAAAGAAAATATAAAAAGAGAAGTAAGAGCACTTGTCTTAGTTCCTACTAGAGAACTAGCAGCACAAGTTGGAAAAAGTATTAAATCGTATGGTAAAAACTTTGCGTTAGAGAGTTGTACTGTTCATGGGGGTGTTAAATTTACCCCACAAACTAAAAAGCTTGACCATGGTGTTGATATTTTAGTAGCAACACCTGGACGTTTAATAGAGCATATTAAACAAGACAATCTTAATCTTTCTAAAGTAGAGATAGTCGTATTTGATGAATCAGATAGAATTTTAGATATGGGATTTTGGGAAGAAGTTGTAATGCTTTCATCTTTGATTCCTAAAAAACGTCAAACACTGCTTTTTTCTGTTGAGCAGAGTAAATCAGTTAAACGATTTTCAGAATTAACTTTGATAAAGCCTGTTAAGGTAACTATAAACAATCAAGGTGATTTAGCACAAAAAGTTAGACAAACCATATATATATGTGATCAAAATAGAAAAGCAGCACTATTGTCGTATATGATAGGTTCACGCAACTGGCATCAAGTATTGGTTTTTACAAAAACTAGGCAAAGTGCAGATGAAGTTGGACAATACCTTGAAGAGAGTGGTTTAAAAACACTGATTTTACATGGTGAAAAAGCACATTCTAAGCGTACTAAAGCACTTAGAGATTTTAAAGCTGGAACAATTCGTGTACTTGTGGCTACAGACATAGCTTCACGTGGTCTTGACATTGAAGATCTTCCTCATGTCATAAACTATGAGCTTCCTGGAGATGCTGAGGATTACATACACCGTATTGGTAGAACAGGACGTGCTGGAAACGAGGGTGAGGCTATTTCTTTGGTTTGCAAAGATGAAAAAAGTGTTTTAAAAGATATTGAAAGACTTCTCAAATATGCACTTCAAGTAGAATTTTTTGAAGGGTTTGAGCCAAAAGAGTGGATTCAAAAAGAAGCTAACAAACACACAATAAAAGCTAAAATTGAACGTAGCCAAGACAAAAGAAACAAAACTGCAAACAATGTAGTTGGCATGAGAAAGAAAAAATTAAGTGATAGAAATGCTCAGAAAAAAGCAACTATCAAAAAAAGAAAAAATAGTAAGATCAAAGTATCGACTCAAAAAAAATAGAGTCTCGAACATAAGGAAAATAATGACGCTAAAAGAGTTAAATGCCATCAAAATCGTTGAAATGGTATTGGGTAGTGAACGAATACCTGTAAAACATGAGGAAGAATTAGCAGTTCTTTTAAAAAAAAGAATGACTAAAAAAGAGTTAGAAGTTTTAAATGCTAAAGTTAAAAATATCTCTCAAGAAGATGTAATGGAAAGTTTAAATATAGATACAGCAAGATATGAAACCCTTCTTAGAGGGGCTATTAAAAAGCTTAAAAATGAGTCTATTCATGGTGATTTCTTTTACGATACAAAAAAAGTTCAAGAAGAGAATTAAGTACATAAAGTGAGAGTATCTAAACTCTCATTTTATCTTAATCTATTGTTTCGTAAACTTCCACTTCTGGACGGCCGCTGAACCAATCTTTTGGTGGCATATCTGCATGTGATTTTGAAAATGCATCACTTTTTGTATAGTCTAAGAAACTTTTCATATCTTTCCAAGTTGTCTCTATAGTAAAATTATTGTTTTCAGAAACATGAGGCATGTGTTGTGGAGCTAGAAGCTTCATATCTATAAAACCAGGTTGTTTTTCAACTTGATGTTTTGTTACTGCAACTTTAAGATGAGCAGCATATTGCTCATTAAACTCTAATTTAATTGGAAATTTTGTAAAAACTATTA
>CAZHBU010000003.1:50686-63407 GCA_964530865.1 uncultured Sulfurospirillum sp. | reverse complement strand
AAGGATATAAAATGACAATATTTACGCAGATAATAAATGGTGAAATTCCATGTAACAAAGTTTTAGAAAATGATGATTTTCTGGCATTTCATGATATAAATCCAAAAGCACCTATTCATATACTTATAATTCCCAAAAAAGAGTACAAATGCTTTCAAGATGTTGAGCCTGAAATTATGTGTGAAATGACTAAGTTTATTCATGAAGTTGCTGAGCATTTAGGATTAGATAAAAATGGTTATAGGCTCATAACAAACAATGGTGAAAATGGAGGGCAAGAAGTCTTGCACCTACACTTTCATCTATTAGGTGGTGCAAAACTAAGCTGGAATCACCTAAATGATAGTGATTCAAAAAACTTTATTTAGTCTTTAGCCAACTCTCAAAATACTCTAACTGTTTCAAGGTAGAACACGTTGCTGTCCCACCTTGTGAGTTTCTTGCATTCATAGAAGATTCTAGTTGTAAAGTATCTATAATATCATCTTTTATAGTTTCTTCAAACTTCTGAAGTTCTTGAAGATTTAATTCGCTCATATCTTTTTGATTTTCATCAGCAAATGCTACTACTTCACCTGTAAGTTTATAAGCATCTCTAAAAGTATATCCACAATTTGCAGTCAGATAATCAGCCAAATCTGTAGCACTAAGATGCCCTTTTTTTGTTGCTTTAAGCATTGCTTCACAATCAACTCTTATACCTTTAAGTGCTTCACTTAGAATTTTTACAGAGATTTTAGCTGTTTTTACACTGTCAAAAACACCCTCTTTATCCTCTTGCATATCTTTGTTATACGCTAGTGGTAATCCCTTTAGAACAGTGAGAAGTGAGATAAGATTTCCATTTACACGTCCTGTTTTTCCACGCAAAAGTTCAGGTACATCAGGATTTTTCTTTTGAGGCATAATTGAGCTACTTGTGCTATACTCATCACTAAGTTCTACAAATCCAAACTCACTACTGCTCCACAGAATAATCTCTTCTGAAAGACGTGAAATATGCATCATCATTGTTGATATGTTAAAAAGAATCTCTAGTGCAAAATCTCTATCACTTACAGTGTCTAAACAGTTTATACTCACACTATCAAAACCTAAAAGTTTTGCTTCATACTCTCTATCTGTTGGATATGGACTTCCGGCAAGAGCCGCACAGCCAATTGGAGAGACATTGTTTCTCTTATAGGAATCTTCAAATCTATCTATATCTCTCTTAAACATAGATGTATAAGCTAACATATGATAAGCAAAGTTTATTGGTTGAGCATGTTGCAGGTGTGTCATACCTGGCAATAGTGTCTTAGTATGCTTTGCAGAGAGGTCAAGCAGAACTCTCTCTAGCTTTAAAAGTAAATCTACTAACTCATTGTTGCTTTTTAAAACATACATTCTAAAATCAAGTGCAACTTGGTCATTTCTACTTCTAGCAGTATGCATTCTTTTTGCATCATCACCAATCAAGGTATTTAAACGACTTTCTATTGACATATGTATATCTTCATCTGCTATATCAAAACTGTACTCTCCACTTTCTATCTCTTCTTGGACTACATGCAACCCATTTAAAATTTTTTCTTTTGCATCATTTGAGATAATTTCTTGCTTTGATAACATCTTTACATGAGCAATTGAGCCTTCAATATCTTGAAGATAAAGCTCTTTATCGAACATGATTGAAGCATTAAACTCATCTAATAGTTTTGCTTTTGGTGCAGTTGTTTTACCACTTGCTACTTTTGACAATATATTTCCTTTGGTTTAAAAGTGGGGAGTATAAACTCCCCATGAAAGTTACAACTTTGGTCCAGCTCCAGAAAAGTCTGAATCCTCTGTTATATATTTTTTAAAGTTTTTTATAAACATAGCAGCTAACTCTTTTTGTGATGCATCAAATAAAGACTTATTTTTCCAAGTATTTCTAGGGTTTAGAACTGTTGTTTCAACACCATCTAATTTTGTAGGAATACTAAGACCAAATATAGGAGTTTTTTGAAACTCTTCTTCTTCTATGCTTCCATCTAAAATCGCATTTATACAAGCTCTTGTAGCCTTGATACTCATACGAGTTCCAACACCGTAACTTCCGCCAGTCCAGCCAGTGTTTACAAGATATACATCAACACCATGTCTGTCTATTTTCCCTCCAAGGAGCTTTGCATAAACTGTTGGGTGAAGTGGCAAAAATGCCTCTCCAAAACATGAACTAAATGTAGCAACTGGTTCAGTTATGCCTCTTTCAGTTCCTGCAACTTTTGCAGTGTATCCACTCATAAAATAGTACATCGCTTGCTCTTTTGTCAAACGACTCACGGGAGGCAATACACCAAATGCATCTGCTGTTAAAAAGATGATTTTCTTTGGATGAGGAGCTTTTAGAGATCTTTTGTGATTCTCTATATGCTCTATAGGGTAAGACACTCTTGTATTTTCAGTCTTACTCCCATCGTTATAATCAACTCTGCCATCATCATCTATAACAACATTTTCTAAAAGTGCATTTCTTTTAATAGCTCCAAAGATTTCAGGTTCACTTTGGGCATCAAGTCCTATACATTTTGCATAACAACCACCTTCAAAGTTAAACACACCCTTATCATCCCAACCATGTTCATCATCACCAATCAATCTTCTTTTTGGATCTGTTGAAAGAGTTGTTTTTCCAGTTCCACTTAGACCAAAGAAAAGTGCTGTATCTTTATTGGGTCCAACATTTGCAGAACAGTGCATTGCAAGTTTACCTTCTAGTGGTAACCAGTAGTTCATCATTGAAAAAATACCTTTTTTCATCTCTCCACCATACCATGTTCCGCCAATAATAGCTATATTGTCTTCGACATTGAAAACAACAAATACATCAGAGTGTAATCCATGTTTTTCATAATCTTTATTACTTAATTTACCAGCATTATACATAGTGAAATCTGGTTTAAAGTTCTTTAAATCTTCTTCTTCAGGTCTAATAAACATGTTTTTAACAAAATGTGCTTGCCAAGCTATCTCAGTAACAACTCTTATACTCTTTCTACTCTCAGGAGCTGCTCCACAATATGCATCTTGAACATATATATTTTTTCCTGATAACTGCTCTTTCACTTTTGTAAAAAGGTCATCAAAAACTTCTTTGGTAGTTGCTTTATTTACTTTCCCCCAAGATATGTATTTGCTTGAAGGTTCACTCTTCACAAAATACTTATCTTTAGGACTACGACCTGTAAATATTCCAGTATCGACAGTAAATGTTCCATTTGATGTGACATGACCATACGGATCTTCTTGCTCTTTTTCAAAAAGATCATCATAGCTTAGATTATGATAAACCTCTTTTATATCACTTAGACCTAGACTATCTAATCCATTTACCTTAGACATTGTTTAATTCCCTTAATTTTATTTAAATATCGATAACAGTACACCAGCAGCAACGGCAGAACCGATAACACCAGCAACATTTGGACCCATAGCATGCATAAGAAGCATGTTTGTAGGATCCTCTTTCATTCCTTCTTTATTGGCAACACGAGCTGCCATAGGAACTGCACTAACGCCAGCTGCACCTATAAGAGGATTGATTTTTACTTTTATAAACTTATTCATAAGTTTAGCCATCAAAACACCTGCAGCAGTTCCGATTGAAAATGCTATCAAACCTAAGATTAAGATTCCCAAAGTTTCCGCAACTAAAAACTTCTCGGCAGCAAGTTTTGAGCCTACTGCAAGTCCTAAAAATATAGTAATTATGTTTATAAGTGAATTTTGAAGTGTATCTGAAAGACGTGCAACAACACCTGACTCTTTTAACAAGTTACCAAATGCTAGTGCACCTATGAGAGGTGTCGCATCAGGAAGGATTAAAAGACAAAGTACAATTACGGTTAAAGGGAAAACTATCTTTTCAATACGAGAAACTTCTCTTAACTGCTCCATTTTTATTTTACGCTCTTCTTTTGTAGTTAGAGCTCTCATTATTGGAGGCTGTATGATAGGCACTAATGCCATATATGAGTACGCAGCAACTGCAATTGCACCAAGAAGATCAGGGGCCAGCCGTGAAGCTATAAATATGGCAGTTGGACCATCTGCTCCACCGATAATACCGATAGCTGCTGCATCTTGAAGTGAGAAATCTAAAATTGTTGTGTATTGAGAAAGAGCTAATGCACCAACAAGAGTAGTAAATATACCAAACTGTGCAGCACCTCCAAGAAGTGCAGTCTTCGGATTTGCTAAAAGCGGACCAAAGTCTGTCATAGCTCCTACACCCATAAAGATAATCAAAGGGAAAAGACCGTTGGCAATACCTGTGTCATATATAATCCCTAGAAATCCATTGGGCCCTGCAATATCTGCAATAGGAATATTGGCTAAAAGACCACCAAAACCGATAGGAATAAGAAGTAGTGGCTCAAATCCTTTTGCAATTGCTAGATAAAAAAGAACAAATGCAACTAAAATCATTATCAATCTTCCACCAGTTTGAGTAAAAGATGACAACTCTTTTCCATGGCTCATTAAACCTTTTTCAGGATTTAAAAAAGCGTGAATTCCAGTTGAATCATAAAAACTTACAAACAACTCTTTTACAGACTTAGATTCATACACAACTTCAGAAAGTGACACTTTTTTAACGTTATCTGTGGCATCAGAACTTGCGTTTAATGGACTAAGAGCAAATATAAAGAGTGTTAAAAGTCCTAACAGAAAATGTTTCATTAAAATTTTCCTTAAATAACAGCTAAAACTTGGCCATTTTCTACACTTTGACCTTCATTAACATCAATAGAAATCACAACACCATCTTTAGGTGCTACTATTTCTATCTCCATTTTCATTGCTTCAAGGATTACTATAACATCACCCTCTTTTACAACATCACCAACACTAGCTACAACTTTGAAAACTGAACCTGGAAGACTAGCCTTAATCTCTTCTCCAGCTCCACTTTGAACTGGTACTGAAGATGCTACTGAAGTCACTGACTTTACTTCTACAGAAGCATCAAGACCTTCACTGACTTGTACATTAAACTTTTCACCATTTACGATTACTGTATATTCACCATTTGAATTTGCCACGCTCATACTCTCCTGTTTTGCATTTTTATCAATTTTTCTTACGTTTACTTTAGCTTCGCCTTTAAGAAAAGCGATACCTTTTTCTTTACAACTAGCTGCTATAAAAAGATTCTCATCATTTACTTCAAGACCCTCATTTTCAAGTATATCTTGAGTAAATTTAAGTGATTTTGTCTCATCAGCATCTGCAATATCAATTGCATTTTTAGTAGTTGGTTCCATCTTTAACTGCTCACTAGCAAGACTCACAATATCACTATCTGGAGCTGTTGGTGTATGTCCAAAGTAACCTAGAACCATCTTTCCATAACCTTCTGCTATCTTATTCCACTTACCAAACATAACATTATTGAATGCTTGTTGGAAGTAAAATTGACTCACAGGAGTTACGCTTGTTCCGTAACCACCTTTTTCAACAACTTCTCTCATCGCTTTGATAACTTCTGGAAATTTTTCAAGTATATTGTTATCTCTCATCATCTGAGTGTTTGCAGTCAATGCACCACCTGGCATTGGTGAAAATGGTATAAGAGGTGAAACTTGAGTAGCTTCTGGAGGCATAAAATAATCTTTTAAATTATCTTGTAAAACTTCTTGGTAAGTTAAAATTTTCTCTAACTCTAAACCACCAAGGTCAAAGTTTTTACCTTTAACAGCATGTAACATCGTCAAAATATCAGGTTGACTTGTTCCGCCACTTACTGGAGATGCTGCTAAATCAATTCCATCAATACCAGCTTCAAGAGCTGCAAGATAACAAGCAACACTAACACCAGCTGTTTCATGAGTATGAAGTCTAACATGAGTATCTTCTGGTAATAATTTCTTTGCCATTTTTATTGTTTCATAAACTTTTTGAGGACTTGATGTTCCACTTGCATCTTTAAAACAGATGCTATCATATGGTATGCCACCATCAAGAATCTCTCTTAATGTCTTTTCATAAAAAGCAACATCATGAGCACCACTACACCCTGGAGGTAAGTCCATCATAGTAACTACTGCTTCATGTTTTAAACCATGATGAGTTATACGCTCACCGCTATATTTTAGATTCTCTACATCATTTAGAGCATCAAAGTTTCTAATTGTTGTCGTTCCATGTTTCTTAAACATCTTTGCATGTAAGTCTATAAGCTCTCGACTACCAGTATCTAGCATAACAGTATTTACACCACGTGCTAAAGTTTGTAGATTAGCTTCGCTTCCTGCAACTTCACGAAATTTATCCATCATATCAAATGCATTTTCATTTAGATAGAAAAAAAGACTTTGAAATCTAGCTCCTCCACCAAACTCAAAATGTGTAATCCCAGCTTCACGCGCAGCTGCAACTGCTGGCATAAAGTCATCCATAAGAACACGACCACCAAAAACTGACTGGAAGCCATCTCTAAAAGTAGTGTCCATTATATCAATATATTTTTTTGACATTTATAACCTTCTTTAGCTTTTTGAATTTTTAAAAGTTGTAATAGCAGCTGTAATAGCAGCGACAAGTGCCTTATCATCTTTCCTAGATGATACTTGTGGAGATGTTGGTCTACTTGGAGTAGATGCAACTTTTTGTGGAAAAAACTTGTTTATAAGTTTTGCTTGGAAATGAAGAATAACTACCATAAGTATTAAAAAAAGAAATACAGTAACCATACCCAAAACCATAAACTTCAAGCCTTCTGCAACTAAATTGAGTTCCATGAAAATAACCCTTTTTATTAGTAAATTATCTAAAAAATAGATGAATTCATCTATTTTATCATAGGTTTTATTAAAGAAACCATATATTAACTAAGACTTAAAATAGAGTTGAAATTGTGTGTAATCAAGTAATAAATCTATTAGACTTCTTGCATAACCCCTTGCAGTCTCAGTAACACATAGATAAGTTTGAGTGAGGCAGTTTGTCTGTAAATTTACTTTGTACATCTATCCACTAGATAAAATATTGACCTATAATCAATGCCACTATGTTCACTAAGTCCTATCTCACAAGTTTTATTTGTTGAAAACGCATATTTTACATCTTCAGGAATAGCACTTTTAAGATTTCTGAGTGCAGATTTATTTAGCTCAGGAAAAGTAAACCCTCTATCTCCTGCAAATCCACAACAACCAACATTATCAGGAATAATTACATTTGAACTACATATTTTTGCAACTTCTTCTAATTTATTTGCTAAACCTCTTTTTTTAATACTACAATTTGCATGTACAACTATAGGTTCTGATATTTGCTTGAATTTTAATTTTTTAACTAAATACTCAAGTATAAATTCAACTGTATCATATACTTTAATATCTTTTGAAAAGTTACCTACCATTGTTTTAGTACATGAACTCATATCACACAATATAGGATATTTGCCATTGTCAGCTGCTATTCTAAGCTCACCTTCTAGCTCATTTGATTTCTTTTTACCCTCTTTAGTATAACCTTTTGAACTAAAAGGCATACCGCAACATAGATTATCTATATTTCCAGGGATAATCACTTCATAGCCAGCACGCTCAAGTAGTCCAATAATAACAACATCTATAGGCAACTCATCATCGTTTTCACTAGGGTTTGCCATAGTTCTATTTATACATGAAGAGAAATATACTACTTTATTTTCACTCTTTAAAGTTGTTTCCCCTTTAAACTTATATCCTCTAGGTAAACTTTTTGTCCATAGTGGCATAGTGTCTCCGCTCAAAGTTCTTAGAGTTGTACTCATCTTAGTCATAACTTCATTAGAAATAAGATTTTTATTTACCCACTTTACTCCACTCATAGCAACTCTTCCTGCACTAAGTATGCCTGCATAGTGGTTAACCATACTTTCAGCAATGCTATGTCCTAATTTACCTATCTGCTCACTTCTTAGTTTTTTAGTTAAACTTCCAGTATCAATATCAACAGGACAGGCCATAGAACAAAGAGAACACGTTGCACAAGTCTCAATTCCATCATACTGATACTGCTTTTTAAATGCTTTTAGTTCATCTCCATTTAGACTCATCATGTACCTTAACGCAGCTGTTCTCTGTCTAGGAGTAAGCGTTAGCATATTTGAAGGACAAGTTGGCTCACAAAAACCACACTCTATACACTTGTCTACTATTTCATCAGTTTTTGGCATAGCCTTAAAGTTTTTCAAATGTACATTTTTGTCATCATTCAAAATTACACCAGGATTTAAAAGCCCTTTTGGATCAAATATTTGCTTGATTGATTTCATGAGTTCATAAGCATCACTTCCCCATTCAAGTTCAACAAATGGAGCCATATTTCTTCCAGTTCCGTGTTCTGCTTTCAGACTTCCTTTATATTTAACTGCTACTTGATTTGCAACATCAGACATAAACTTTTCATAACGTTTTATCTCGTTTGGGTCTTCAAAGGCTTGAGTAAATACAAAGTGTAAATTCCCTTCTAACGCATGACCAAAGATAAGAGCTTCATTATATCCATGTTTTTTAAACATCTCTTGCAATTCTAAGGTCGCTTCTGCTAAATCTTCGATTGGGTATGCAACATCTTCTATGATAACAGTTGTACCAGATTCCCTCACCGCTCCAACAGCAGGAAAAAGACCTTTTCTAATCTTCCAAAAAAGAGTGTACTCTTCAGCTATATCAGTAAACTGTATAGGCAATTCTGGTGTTATATCTTTTAATGTGTCAAGAATAATATCTATATTTTTATTTAACTCATTTTTTGAAGGTGCTCTTGTTTCTACTAAAAGTGCTGTTGCTTCATCTCTTAGTGTTTTTAAAAACTCTGGCATGCCCTCTTTGTTTTCTACGCTTCGTAAACCCATTCTGTCCATTATTTCTGCAGCATCTACATTTTCTCGGCACTCAATTTTTAGTTTTATAACCGCATCACAAGCATCTTTTATATTTTTAAATATCATCAAAGCACTAGCTTTGTCACTATACTCAGGAACTGTTTTGTATGTTATATCTTTTATAAATCCTAAAGTTCCCTCACTTCCTATCATGAGGTGTGAAATCATCTCTATTGGGTCTTCAAAATCTACCAAAGCATTTAAAGAGTAACCACAAGTGTTTTTAATCTTAAATTTTCTTACTATCTTATCATGAAGTTTTTTATCTTTTCTAACATTTAAAGAGAGAGTTTTTATGCCTTCAACAAGACTTCTATGACTCTCTTTAAATTTATCAATACTATTCTTTGAAGAAGTATCAAGTTCACTCCCATCATGAAAAATAATTCTCATTGATTCCATTGTTTTATATGAGTTGTCGCTTATACCACAGCACATTCCACTTGCATTGTTTGCGGCAATTCCACCTATCATGGCTGAATTTATGCTTGCTGGGTCTGGTCCTATTTTTTTGCCAAATGGTAAAAGTGCTACATTTGCGCTACTACCAATAACAGAGGGTTCAAGTGTCACTAGACTAGCATCTTCATTTATCTTTATTTTATCCCAATCTCTTGAGGTTACTATGAGAATAGAATCTGTTATAGCTTGTCCTGAAAGGCTAGTTCCTGCCGCTCTAAAAACTACAGGCAGACTCATTGAAGATGAAACCTTTAAAATTTGACTAACCTCTTGAGAAGTTTTTGCCCATATAACCATCTTCGGGATTAGTCTATAAAAAGAGGCATCAGTTCCATAAGCCAAAGTGTGTAAAGGATCGGTAAAAACTCTCTCTTCAGGTAAAAACCCTGTTATACCTTTGTAAAAATCTAAGTATTTTCCATGCAATAAATTCATAATTATAGTCCTGTATTATATTCTTAATTATATTTTAACAATTTAATATAAAATTTGTATGATATTTATAAACAAGGAGAAACCTCCTTGTTTAAGTTTTAAAAAGTTTGGCTAATACCAAAAATTTCTGGATAAAAAGTAAGTAGAAGTAAAACTGCTACTTGAATAGCAATAAAAGGCATAACACCCTTATAGATATGAGTTGTTTTTACACTTGGAGGTGAAACACCTTTGAGGTAAAACAGACTAAATCCAAATGGAGGTGTTAAAAATGACGTTTGTAAGTTCATAGCAATCAAAATTGCAAACCATACTGGATTGATACCAATAGCTTCTGCAATTGGAACTAAAATAGGAACTATGATATATGAGATTTCAATAAAGTCAATAAAGAAACCAAGTATCATGATCGCAAGCATTGAAAGAAGTATAAAGCCCCATTTATCACCAGGAAGTCCTAGCATAAACTCTTCAACTATCACATCGCCACCTGTATAGGTAAATACCATTGAAAATGCAGTAGCACCAATCAAGATACCAAATACCATAGCTGTTATCTTTACAGTTTCTAGTGACGCCTGATGCACCATACCAAAAGAAAATTCTCTATAAATCAGTGCCAAAATCATAGCACCAATACCACCTACTGCTGCTGATTCTGTTGGAGTTGCTACTCCCATAAAGATAGAACCTAAAACTAATACAATAAGAACCAAAGGTGGGACTATAGCCTGCAAAGCTTTAAAAATTTGAGATGCTTTTGAACCATGATTACCTTCGATAACAATAGCAGGAGCAACATCTTTTTTAATATATGAATATATAAGAATATATACTATGTATGCAAGAACCAAAAATAGTCCTGGCCAAACTGCTGCTTGAAACAAGTCACCAACAGGAACTTGAAAAACATCCCCAAGAATTATAAGAACAATAGAAGGGGGAATAATCTGTCCCAATGTTCCAGAGGCACAAATAGTACCCGTCGCTAACTCTTTTTGGTATTTATACTTAAGCATTACAGGAAGTGAAATAACACCCATAGCCACAACACTTGCCCCAACAACTCCAGTTGAAGCTGCAAGAAGCGAACCAACTAAAACAGTACTAATAGCAACACCACCACGAATCTCTCCAAAAAGATAACCCATAGACTCTAAAAGTTTTTCAGCTAACTTACTCTTTTGTAAAATAATTCCCATAAAAATAAAAAGGGGAACAGCCATCAAAATTGTGTTATTCATGATTGCCCAAATACGATGAGGCATAAAAGCAAACATGTCTACTCCATACTGAAGACCTTCCAAAAGAGTCTCATCTGATCCAAATGCTTCAAATATACCAGCAACAAAACCAAATACAACAGAAACTGCACCAAATGTAAAAGCGACAGGAAAGCCAAAAAGTAAAGCACAAAGAGCTACAAAAAACATAACTATACCAATCATACTGATACCTCCTGATGTTCATGCTCATATCCATGAACACCTCTGTAAACATTGATATTTTTAATTATAAAACCAACAGCAACGAAGATTAAAAGAGCCATTGAACCTGGTACAAATGCTTTTATAATCCATCTATGTGTCAATCCTCCTGGATCTCCACTTATTTCCATAGTTTCAAATGCTTCATAAACAAAACCAAGTGAGCCAAACCCAATTAATGCTGCAAATGGAATAAGAAATGTAAATGTTCCTATTATATTTATAAGTGCTTTTTTCTTATGACTTAAGCTATCATATATAACATCAACTCTAACGTGTCCATCTTCATTAAGAGAGTATGAAATACCCAATAAAAATACTACTGAGAAAAGATGCCACTCCATCTCCTGCATACCAATGGAACCCGTGTTAAAAAAGTATCTCATAATTACATCATAAAACACATTTAACATCATGAGTACCATAAGTACTCCTGCAAGATTGCCTATGAGAGCGGCAAACTTATCAAAAAACTTCTCCAATTTAACCAACATGATCTTCCTTCATTTTATCAGCCTCTATCCACTAAAGACCTAATTTAAAAGACCAATAGTCTCTCAAATTAAGTCCCAGCCATTTTAAATGGCTGGAAATTATACTATAAATTATCTTTAAGATACAAATAGTCTGACATTTTAGTCCACTCTCTAGCTTTTTTCATATAAGCATTTTGAGAATCTAAAATCTCTTTAAGTAAAGGTTGTCCCTTGACTTTTTCTGCTAAAAGTTTCTTATTAGAAGCTTTCATAGCATCCATAACTGGCTTTGGAAAAGTTTTAATCTTAATGCCTGGATAATCAGTCTTAATCTTTGCCCAAGCCTCAGCACTCATATAGTAGTTTTCAGTATACATATCATAAGCTGCAAGTCTCATAGCAACTCTTAATATCTCTTGATTTGCAGCTGAAAGCTTCTTAAATTTCTTTTGATTTACAAGAAATTGTAGCTCAGTACCTGGTTCATGCCATCCCGTATAATAGTAAGGTGCAACTTTATAGAATCCCATTCTAATGTCCATTCCAGGTCCAACCCACTCTAACGCATCAATAGTACCACGCTCTAGTGAAGTATAAAGCTCACCAGAAGGAATATTTGTTACTGTTAAGCCTAGATCAGCCATAACTTCTCCAGCAAATCCTGGAATTCTCATCTTAAGACCTTTTAAGTCATCAATAGTCTTAATCTCTTTTCTAAACCATCCACCCATCTGATTTCCTGTGTTTCCACCAGGAAATGAGTAAACTTTATGTTTAGCATAAGCTTTTTGCATTAATTCTAGTCCACCTCCATAGTAGAACCAAGAGTTCTGCTCAGGAGTTGTCATACCAAATGGCATAGTTGTAAAAGGCATAGTGTTTATGTCTTTACCTTTCCAATAATAAGATGCTGAATGTCCCATCTCATACTGACCAAGTTTAACCATATCTAAAAT
>CAZHBU010000003.1:37533-50586 GCA_964530865.1 uncultured Sulfurospirillum sp. | reverse complement strand
AATTTAGTTACCCCTAGTTACACTCTTTCTCTTTTTTAAAAAGATATCCAACATCTACTGCAGTATCAATACAATCAATAGGAATCTTTTTTCGTACACGCCTTACAAGTGATCGTATAGAGTCAATACTAGCAAAATTTCCCTCCCACACGATAGCTTGGATAGTATCAAACGAGACTACTTTTCCACGTTGAGCTAAAAGTAGATTCAAAAGAAGCCGCTCTTTACGAGATAAATGCTCTTGTCTGCCATCTACTTCCAAAATACTATCTTTAAAATTAAAAATGTAACTTTTTGTTATCTCTATAAGGTCATGGTCAATATAACAAAGCTTCTCTATCTTTATCTCCAACTCATCTATAAAAAATGGTTTCTTTATGTAATCGTTACAACCATAGTTATATGACTGTTTAATCACATCAAGTTCAACCGTAGAGCTTATGATGATAACAGGTGTATCCATATTGAACTCTCTGATACGTTTTAAAAGTTCTGTTCCATCTAGTGAAGGGACATTTATGTCTAATACAAAACAGATATATCCATTGTCAATAGCTTCATACGCTTTTTGTCCATCTAAGAAACTATGTACTTCAAAACCTTTTGCTTCAAGTCTTTTTACAATTGTTTCATTTAATCTTTTATTGTCTTCTAGTAATAAAATTTTCATCTTCTTGCTCCTTATTTGGTACCACTATGTTAAATACTGCATTTTTAAAATAGTTATATACATTTATCTTTCCATCCATCTTGTCTTCTATAATTACTTTTGCCATATACAAACCTAACCCTGTTCCATCTTTTGTTGTTGTAAAATATGGATCAAATATAAAATCTATAATCTCTTTTGGAATTGCTCCAGCATCATCACTTATTTTTATCTGAGCACTACTCTCTTTTGCTTCTACATGTATGGTTATGTTTTTACCTTTCTTGGTAGATATTATCTTATTTTTTGCATTGTTTATGATGTTTAGAAGAACTTGCTTAAACTCATTTTCATACCCAAATACTTGAACGTAATCATCTTTACATGTAACACTAAGTTTAATATGTGAATAAAAAACTTGACGCCCTATAATCTCTAAAACTTCATTTAGTGCTATTTTTGCACAAAATACACCTTTTTTGGTTGATGGTTTCAAAAAGTTTCTAAAATCTTTATGAGTTTGTGACATATACTGAATTTGTACCATAGATTCATTTACAAAGTCACGCATCAAATTTTGTGTCATCTCCCCTTGAGTATAACTAAACTCCATATCTTGTAAAATAGCAGAGAGTTCTACCAAAGGCTCATTCCATTGATGTGCAATCGCTCCTACCATCTCACCCATTTCTGCTAATTTAGTTTGCTGAATCAAAAACTGCTTTTGTTGATTTCTTTCAGTTACATCATCCATAACAGTTACAATTCCACCTAATTTGCCATCTATATTGGAGTAAACAGTTTTATTATATGTCATAACACGTGATCTACCGTCTGGTAAGTGAAGGGTCATCTCAAAGTTGTCTGTTGCTTCATCTTTTAGTAGTTCTTTATCTTTTTGTCTCTGTTCTTTTGCCCACTCTTTTGGAAAAAAGTCAAATACACTCTTGCCAAGTACCTCATCTTTTGTTTTTCCTAGTAACTTTGCAAAAGCTTTATTACACCCTACATACTGTCCATTTAGGTTTTTATAGTTCATGGGATTTGGTATACTATCCATCAATACAGCCAAAAATTTCAACTGATTTGTCAAAGCTAACTCACTCTTTTTTCTTCTAACTACATTTGTTGCAAGTAGAACCAAAATGGCACTAATGGCAGCCAATACAGAGAGTGTCAACCAAACTAGATATTTATACTCTTCATAAAAAGAAAATGGTTTATTTATCACTTCATAAATCTCTATCTCATCAGGAACCTTAATATTGTACTCTTTTAACTCATTAAAATCGAACATATATTTGTTTGGACTTTTTTTCAAAATTGGTATTTTTCTAGGATCTGCTCCTTTTAGTATTTTTGATACCATCTTTGAAGCTGAATGAGCTTGAGCAGTTGCACTTGTAAGTACTCCTCCAACAATTCCCTCTCCTAGATAAAAATCCCATAAACCATATATGGGTACATTTGACACTTCTCTAACTTGTCTTAAGCTCTCTTTGTGTGTAAAAAACTTTCCAGTCTTATCTTTAAAAAGAAGAACCCAAAGAATAGCAGTTTTTGGAGGTAAATGTTTTACTCTTTTCTTAAGATTGTCTATCGATATATCATCTATATACTCAAATTTTAATTTATCTTTATAATCTGGTAAAACATGAAAAATATCTCTTTTTAGAGCATATCCTGTACGAGAGCGGTCATTTATGATAATTAGCTTCTCTAAACTAGGATGTATTTTTAAAATTAAGTTTATATTTTTCTTGATATCTACTTCTTCCACAACTCCTGTGCTGTACGAACGCATATTGTTTTCATATATCATTGCATCGTCAAAGTTATTTATTCCTAAAAAGACAACAGGTAAGTCTTTAAAAAGATGTTCATGGTATCTTATAACAAATTCTAGGGCATTATTATCTGCTGCAATTACTAAATCAAATCCTCGACCTTTAAACTGCTCTTCATAAAGCTTAAACAGTCTGTCAAAGTATAGAGGTGTTACTACTTTCTTAGTATCCATATAAACTGTAGTTAAAGAAGCTTCACCACTCTTTTCAAACCTTCGTTCCATTACTTTAGATATATCATCACTCCACTTATATCCTCTGTGATATGAATGGACTAAAAGAATGTCTTTAGGTACTGCAGAGGCAAATAAATTAGCAGTTAAAAAAATAGTAAAAAAAAATAGTACTCTTCTATACAAATATACTCCTAGTAACTAATTATAACAGATTTCAAAAAACAATCGTATGACAAAAAAGATTATTTATTATTTTCTTAAAAATCATACCAATATCATTTTTTAAACATAACATTACTTAATTTTAAAAAAGGAGTTTGTATGAGCTTAGGATTATACGCATTTTTTGCAGCACTTCCTCTCATAAGTGCCGGAGTTTTGTTGGTTGGTTTTAGACTACCTGCTAGAGTTGCCATGCCAATAGTATATATAGTTACTTCAATAGTAGCTCTATTCGTTTGGGATGTATCTTTTAATAGAGTACTAGCATCATCTATTCAAGGTATTTTAATTACAGTAGCTGTTCTTTGGATTATATTTGGAGCAATTTTACTACTAAATACACTAAAGCATTCGGGTGCAATAGCTGTTATACGTAAAGGATTTAACAACATTAGTCCTGACCGTCGTGTTCAAGTTATCATCATAGCTTGGTTGTTTGGCTCTTTCATTGAAGGTGCTTCAGGATTTGGAACACCAGCAGCAATCGCAGCACCACTTATGGTTGCTATCGGCTTTCCTGCCATGGCTGCTGTTATGATTGGTATGATGATACAAAGTACACCTGTAAGTTTTGGTGCAGTTGGTACTCCTATCCTTATAGGTGTAAACAAAGGGCTTGATAGTGAAGGAATCGGAGCAAAACTTATGGAGATGGGTTCTAGCTGGGATGTTTATCTTCAAGCTATCACAAGTGAAGTAGCAATAGTTCATGCAGTTGTTGGAACCATGATTCCACTGTTTATGATTGTTATGATGACTAAGTTTTTTGGTAAAAACAAGTCTTGGACAGAGGGACTCTCTATAATCCCATTTGCTATCTTTGGTGGTCTTGCTTTTACTGTTCCTTACGCACTTACTGGTGTTTTTTTAGGAGCAGAGTTTCCTTCAATCATAGGAGCACTTGTTGGTCTTCCTCTTGTTACACTTGCTGCAAAAAAAGGTTTTTTGATTCCAAAAGACACTTGGGACTTTGCACCTCGTGAAGAGTGGCCAGTTCATTGGGTAAGTAAGTTTGAAGTAAAAATGGACGCAATGAGTGAAAAGGTCAATATGTCTTTAACTAAAGCTTGGATTCCTTACGTTCTTGTTGCTGCAATTCTTGTTCTCACAAGAGTAAGTGATGATGTAAAAGCATTTACAAAATCTTTAGTAATTCCTTTTAAAGATATCTTGGGTGAAGGCATTGGTTACTCTATAGTTCCTCTTTATCTTCCAGGTGGTATTTTGGCATTAGTTGTGCTAATCACTTTCTTTTATCATAGAATGACTATAAAAGAAATGGGTGCAGCGTTAGGTGAATCTAGTAAAGTTATGTTAGGTGCTGGTTTTGTTCTTATGTTCACAATTCCACTTGTAAGAATTTTGATTAACTCTGGAATAAATGGAGCAGATTTGGCTTCTATGCCTGTTGTTATGGCTAACTGGGTTGGTGCTACTGTTGGTGATATATATCCACTATTTGCTCCAATGATGGGTGCTTTAGGTGCATTTATCGCTGGAAGTAATACAGTTTCAAACATGATGTTAAGTCAATTCCAATTTGGTGTGGCTGAAACATTGGGACTTTCAACTGCCTTCATGGTAGCGCTTCAAGCAGTTGGAGCGGCAGCTGGTAATATGATAGCAATTCACAATGTAGTTGCAGCATCTGCGACTGTTGGACTACTTGGTCAAGAGGGTGAAACTCTTAGGCGTACAGTAATTCCTACAATTTACTACTGTTTACTTGCTGGTCTAATCGGTCTTGGCGGTATGTATACTTTAGGGTTAACTGACCCACTTATGGGCTAAAAAAGCTTTACATGTAGAGGGTAGTTAACCTCTACATGTAGACTAGTTATTGCAACTAGGAATCCCCTGTGAATCACTTGCAAACTCTATAAGAAAATTTAAAATCTTCTTCTGTTGTTTTTGGAATTTTTTTGATTCTAAATACAATAAAGCTTTTGGCTCATCATGGTGAAACTCTATTATATTTTTTGCTCCATTTGCAAAGTACTCTTTCCACTCATAACTAGCAGCTAACCCTCCCCCGCGATTTCCTTTTCCATGACAACTTGAGCACTGCTTAAGATAGTATTTTTGCCCTGCTACATTTTGTAAGGCAAATGAAACTGTGCTAAAAAGAACTATACATGTAAGGATATATACAACTCTATTTAGCATACTTTTCTCCATATCTTTTTTTAAACCTTTTAAGTGCATCATTTGCCCATTCACTCATATCTTCCACGCTCCAATAACCAAATATAACCATATGGTTTTTATTGCTACGTGTAAGCTTTTCTTCATCTGGTCCCATAAAAAATATAGCTGGGGTAACGCTTGTAATAAAACGCTGTGGAGCTTGATCGGTAACCTCTTCTTCTATACTATCAGACCCAGTTGAGCCATCAAGAGAGAGAAGAACAAAATCTCTATTTAACTGTTCAGCTAACTTTGGCGTTGGGAAAACATTTTCTATCATCTTAGGACAGTAAAAACAGTCCCTAGAGTGAAGAAAAAGTAAAATAGGTTTTTTTAACTGAACCGCTCTTGCTTTTGCCTCCCCCAAATTTCTGTACCAATCTGTTGAAAGTTCAATCATATCAGCAAAGAGAGAAGATATTATTAAAATAATAATAAATATTAATTTCACTTTATTTCCTTTACATGTGTATCATTCTCTTTATTCTAAATTAAATATGTTTAATATATATTGATTTATATCAATTAGCACTTTTATGGCACTTATGAAGTGTAAAATTGGAAAAGTCAGAAATGACTAATCTCAAAAAGGAGGATAATATGTTAAGAAAGAGCATATTTATGATGTTTCTGTTCTTCGCTTTCGCTATTGGTGCAAATGCAGCTGATAAAGGCTGTATGTCGTGTCACAATGGACTAGAAGATATTAGACATCAAGATTCTGACATGATGAAGCAGATAAAAGCATTAGGTTCTGGGTTGGGCGATCCAGACGGATGTACTATTTGTCATGGTGGTAATGTAAAAGCTACTAAGAAAGAGATGGCGCACAAAGGTGCACCAAATCATCCTGGTGGTCTTGAAGCATTCGTTAGAGATCCAGGAAGTATCTGGATAGCTGACAAAACTTGTGGACTATGTCACGCAACAACTGTATCAAACATGAAAAAAGGTTTGATGGCAACAGAAGCTGGTAAAATCCAAGGTAACCTACACTCATGGGGAAGTGAACCAACTAAAAAAGTTAAGTTTGCAAACTATGATGTTAAAGATGAAGATGGTAAAGAGCCTGCATGGGGAACAGATACTTATAAGAAGTATATGTTAAATATGATGGATAAATATCCTGATCAATTCCCAACTGAGCTTAAGCAACTTCCACTACCACCTCAAGGCCCTGCTGATTTAATTGGCAAAACTGAGGCTGAAATTGGTTATGCTGCTTCTATTACTTACCAAAGAAGTGATTGTCAAAGATGTCACATTGGGGTAAGAGGTAGAAAAGGTAGAGGCGATTGGAGAGGAATGGGTTGTAGTGCTTGTCATATCCCTTATGGAAATGAAGGTATCTACGAAGGTAACGACAAATCAATCGACAATAAAGAGCATGGTCACTTATTAGTTCATACTATGCAAGCGTCTCGTGAAGCTAAAGTTTATGTTCCAAGTACAGGCGTAACTTTTAGTGGTATGCACCCTGAAACTTGTAACTCTTGTCACAATAGAGGTAAAAGAATTGGACCAAGCTACGTTGGTATGATGGAACAACCTTATGGTTCTCCGTTAAACGAAGGTGGTAAAAGTCAATCTAAAACTCACGGCAAAAGATATAAGCACATCAAATCTGATCTTCACTTTGAAGCAGGTATGACTTGCCAAGATTGTCATACATCTATTTCAATGCATGGTGATGGTTCAATCGCAGGAACTACTCTTGCTCAAGTTGAAGTTGAGTGTAGTGATTGTCACGGTACAAACAAAGACTATCCATGGGAACTTCCTATCGGATATGGTGAAAAGTTTGGCATAGAGACTCCTGAAGGTCCTCGTGGTCTTGCGACTACTATTCCTGATTGGATGACTTATGGTACTGTTTATGATAAAGAGGGTGGATACATTCTATCAACTCGTGGTAACCCACTTGGAAACGTTGTTAAGAAAAAAGGTGCTGACGAAGTACTTGTTCACTTAGCTAGCGGTAAAGACTTAATGGCTCCACTTCTTAAAGAGAAGCATATAAACAACACTTGGAAATCTAAAGAGGGTAAAGTATCCATGGATTCTGTTCAAGCTCACATGGATAACCTAGAGTGTTATGCTTGTCACGCTGATTGGGCTCCACAGTGTTATGGTTGTCACATCAAAGTTGATTATACTAAAGGTAAGTCAAAAACTGATTGGGTAGCTAGTGGTTCAACTCACATGAAAAATGGTGAAACTTTAGAGTCTGTTCTTGGTACTAAAGGTGCTAAACAGATGGGTAAAGCTAGTGAAACTAGAAGTTACTTAAGATGGGAAGACCCAATCTTAGGAATTAATGGTGAAGGACTTGTTACTCCTATCATCCCTGGTTGTCAAGTTACATATACAGTAATTGGACCAAATGGAAAAACTCTTGTTCTAAACAAACAAGCTCAAGTCCCTGACGGACCTAATGGCTCACTTGTAGCTGGAACTGACATGGCTCCTGTTCAACCTCATACAACAGGAAGAAAAGCGAGAACTTGTGAAAGTTGTCACTCTAATCCTAAAACATTGGGTTACGGTATCCAAGATGGTCAGTTTATGAATGGTCAAGGAAAAGATTTCTATCTTGATTTAGAAAACTTAAATCCTAAAGATCCTAAGAAACAAGAACTTGCATCAAAAAATACTACTGTACAGATGAAAGCAATTCCAGGAATGAACTACGACTGGTCAACAGTAGTAGATAGAAAAACTGGAAAACAACTTCAAACTGTTGGTACTCACTGGCCAGCTTCAGCTCCTCTTCCAAAAGAGATGAGAGATAAGATGGAGAGAACTGGTGTATGTATGGGATGTCATGAGCATATGTCAGATAAAGCACTATGGAATAAGTTAAATACTAACCCTGGTATTTTAAATGACAAAGATCACATCAATAAAGTTGGTGGAATCTTCATGGACGCAGCAAAGGCTGCTAAATGATAAAAACTTTTTCTAAAGTTTTAGGGCTGCTTTTAGCAGCCCTTTTTATCTTTACTGGGTGTGAAGATAAAACAGTTGTAACTGAAACTAAACCAAAAATGCTGGAAGAAAAAGCTGTGCCACAAGGTAAGATAGAGACACATGCGGCTAAAAAAATAGAACAAGCTACTAAAATTACTATAAAACGTGATATAAGTAGTGTTACTCAAGATAATGCAAAAATATCTTCAAATGGCAAATATGGGGTTATTATCTTTGAAAGTTCTACATGTAAGTACTGTGATCAACTTAAAGATGATATTCTAAGCACTGATGAGCTTAAAAATCGTCTTACTGATGATTTTTCAACTTATAGTCTTTCAATTGATGAAAACAAAATGCACCTACTAGATCACCAAGGTGAAATGTCTCAAGTAGACACTAAAACTTTGATTGATATATATGGTGTTCAAGCTACTCCTACTCTTATCTTTACAGACAAGCAGACTAAAAGCATACTCGTTGTTCCTGGTTATATGGGTGCAGAGCAGTTTAAAGTTACTTTAGACTTCATAGAGTCTAAAAGATGGGAAGGCGTAAATAGAAAAACAGGTGATATATATAAAGAATTAAAGCAATTCTATATAAAAAAAGGTATACTAAAGGGCTAAGGTTCTCTTAGCTTTTACACAAGGAGCAATTGTTATGAAAAAATTATTTGGACTATCTATATTAGTTATGCTTTTTGTTACAAACATAATCGCATCAGATATAATCTCTTACAGCAACAAATTAAAAGCTGATGGTAAAAACGTAATGTTTATTTTGGGAAGTAAAAACTGCCCATATTGTGATCTTTTAAAGAAAGATATAAACACAAATAAAGAGTTACGCTCTTTAATAAAAGATAAAATGAACGTATATTATATACCAATTGATGAGCAATTAAACTTTGAGATTGGAGATAAAGTACCAGCAGTTAAGACAACTTCTCTCTCTTTAAAAATGCAATTTGGGTCACGTGTAACTCCAACAATAGTTATGTTTGATAAAGGTTGGAATAGGCTAATCCAATTACCAGGATACGCAGATCCAACACAAATGAAGGCTTTTTTAAAATACGTCAATACTGGAATCTATAAAGATAAAGATTTTGGAGAGTATTTAAAAGAAGAAGGTGTTTTATAGTTGAAAATCATACTTCTTGAAGATGATGAACTTATAGCTGAAGAGATAAAACTCTACTTTGAAATCAAAAACTGTAGTGTAGAGTGTTATCTCAATGGCGAAGAACTCCTAGAAAATGCCAATATATATAGTACTGATATATTTTTATTAGATATAAATATGCCTATAAAAAATGGCATAGAAACACTTGAAGAGATAAGAGCTATGGGAGTTAATACTCCTGCCATATTTTTAACCTCAATGAGTGATATAAGTACTATTAAACTAGGATTTAAAGTTGGTTGTAGTGATTATATGCGAAAGCCTTTTCACTTTGAAGAGTTAGAGCTTCGCATAAATAAACTAGTGCTTGAAAATAGCTCTAAAAAAGTACAACTAGGTCCAAACCAATTTTATGATACTACATCTATCGAACTCTATGAGAATGAAAAAATAATTGATTTCACAGAAAATGAAAAAAACCTTATCTATTACCTTGTAAAAAATCTAAATCATGTAGTCAATAGCAGTACATTGATGGATTATGTTTGGGATGATAAGATAGTTAATAGCAATACATTAAGAACACTGATAAAAAAAATTCGCTCAAAACTATCTTATGATTTTATACAAAACATTCGAGGAAGTGGATACAAAATAGAAAACTATAATGATTGAATTAAGTAGTCTAAAAAAACAGAATAGAAAATTTAAAATAACCTTACTACTCTCCTATATACTATTTGCTATTTTAATTTTAGGGGGAATTTATCTTCTACATGTAAAGTACTCTGCAAGTGAATCTATAAAAAACTTTGAAGAAGAAGTAAAAACTGAAGCTAGTTACAAACAAAATTTCTATAATGAATTCTACAAAAAAAAAGCAGCAACTGTAAATGCAATTTCTAAAAACAAGATTCTTATTGATTTTATTAAAAATGGGAAAAAAGAGTATGACAATGTAGATTCCCTATTTAAAACATTAATGCAATCAAATGAAAACTATATGCAACTAAGATATATAGGTAAAAATGGACAAGAGATTATAAGGCTAGATAGAAAAGAGATTGGACATGAACCAATCTTGGTCAAACAAAACAATCTACAAAATAAATCGGCCAGATACTACTATAAAGCATGTTGTCGCATAGACAAAAACGAAGTGTGGTTTTCTAAAATTGATTTAAATATTGAGTACAACGCTATAGAAAAACCTATAAAACCTGTTTTTAGAGTCGCTCATCAAGTTTATGTCGACTCTAAATTTGAAGGTTTTGTTATCATCAATATTTTTATGAAACCGTATCTCAAAACACTCACAGAGTCTTCCGTTTTTGATGTTTATCTAGTGGATAGTGATGGATGCTTTTTAATACACAAAGATCATCAAAAAGATTGGGCTAAATATCTGGGAAATTCGCATAATATCACTGAAGAATTTAAAATCACAAAAGAGTCCATACTAGTTGCCAAACAAGAGTTCAATCGTGAAAATAGATATTTTTTACAACCTCTTACATATAAAAGCTACAATGACTATAGACTAGTCTACTTTGAAAATGCAACAAAAATAGCAAAAACAAGAGAATTAGTAAAAAAGAGAGTCCTATTTACTATACTATATGCAATACTTATTGCTATTCCTTTTGCTTATATATCCTCATCTCCAGCCAAAAAAATATATCAGTCATTATATACAAAATCAAATGATATAACGGAGCTTGCCAACAACTTAGAAAAAAGAGTAGAAGAGGAGATTGAAAAAAATAGGGAAAAAGATAGGATTTTGGAAAATCAAGCTAAACTTGCCGCCCTTGGTGAAATGATAGGAAATATAGCTCATCAATGGAGACACCCAATTACAAGAGTAAGTCTAATACTACAAAATATGAAAATGTTTAAATCAGTGGGAAAATTAAGTGATGAACAGTTTAATAAGTACATAATTAGCGCACTCGAACAGATGGACTATATGTCACAAACAATAGATGATTTTAAAAATTTCTATGTACCTGATAGTGATATATCTACTTTTAATGTAAAGCAATCAATAAAAGACACTTATAAAATCATAGGTGCATCAATAAAACATGAAGGCATTAAAATAGTTATAGATGTTCAAGATGATTTCTCAATCAAAGGGTATAAAAATCAGTTTTCACAAGTCATACTAAATATAATGCACAATGCAAGAGAAGCATTAGAAGAAAAAAATATAAAAACCCCTTTTATAAAGATAAAGCTTTTTTGCGAAGAGAGCATAAATAAAGTCTCTATAGAAGATAATGCAGGTGGCATAAATAAAGACAATATTCATAAAGTTTTTAACGCATACTTTACAACAAAAGAAAAAAGTGGAACTGGTATAGGACTTTACATGTCTAAAGTAATTATAAAAGAGAATTTTGAAGGCTTACTACATGTAAAGAATACTCCTACTGGAGCACTCTTTACTATAGAATTACCTATGATAGTATAAAGAACGCTTTTGGGTCTTTAAGAATAGCTCCATGTTCAGCTATAGCTTCATCAGGCATATTGTAACGTTCGTTAAAAATTGTTTTATGATACTGCACTTCATCATTAATAACTTCAAAAACCATAGTCTCATAAACTAGCTTTTTTACATCATCTTCAAACCAAGAGTGACGAACATGCATACTAATAGTAGAGACTAAAAACTCTCTACCATCTACTTTCAAAACATTTTTAAGCTCTAAATCTCTCATAAGTTACACCTTTTAAAAAATATTTTATTTATCACAACTACTAAACTTTGAGCTTGAAAGCTCATAATTTAAAAGCGTTATTTTAGCATAATTTAGGTTATTTTGTTGATATAAGAAGAATAAGGCAGTCACAAGACTGCCTTATTGTTAATTTTGTAGAAAATTTTCTTTTGAGCTATTAATCGCTATTTTTCTAAAGCAATCATATTTTTTAAGTATGAGTACTCAGATATTTTTGTCCATGCACGAGATTTTTTAAGAAATTCTCTTTGAGATACAATAATCTCTTTTGTTAAAGAACCTTTTTCTTCTAACTTTAGTATAAGTCTGTCATTCGTTGCTTTCATTGCTCTAAGAACTGGCATTGGAAACTCTTTTACTATGATATTTGGATAATCTTCTTTCATCTTCACCCAGGCATCAGCACTAGCAGCATAGTTTTCTGAATACATATCTGCGGCAGCTGCTTTCATAGCAACTTTAACAATAGCCTGTAAATCTTTTGGCAACTTATCAAATGCTTTTTTATTTATCATAAACTGCATTTCACTTGCTGGCTCATGCCATCCTGTATAGTAATATGGAGCAACTTTATGAAATCCCATTTTTATATCCATTCCAGGTCCAACCCATTCAAGTGCATCAATAGTACCACGCTCTAACGCAGTATAAAGTTCCCCACCAGGTAAGTTTGTTACTGTAACTCCAAGATCAGCCATAATTTCTCCAGCAAAACCAGGAATTCTCATCTTGAGACCTTTTAAATCATCAACAGTCTTAATCTCTTTTCTAAACCATCCACCCATCTGAACACCAGTATTTCCACCAGGAAATGAGTACATTTTATGTTTAGCATATACTTTTTGCATAAGCTCTAAACCACCACCATAGTAGAACCATGCTGTTTGCTCATCTTGAGTCATTCCTAATGGCATAGAAGTAAAGAAAAGTGTATTTATATCTTTACCTTTCCAATAGTAAGAACCTGAATGTGCCATTTGATACTGATCAAGCTTAACCATATCAAAAACACCAAGTGCTGCTTTGTGTTTTTCAGGACCATGAACTTGAATCACTAAACGACCATTTGACATCTCATTTACCATTTTGGCAAATTTTTGTGGAGGAGAAGATAATGGAGTAAGATG
>CAZHBU010000003.1:22126-37433 GCA_964530865.1 uncultured Sulfurospirillum sp. | reverse complement strand
AGTATTTTACTAAAATACTTTATATTCATACCAAACCCTTTAAATAAGATAATTTATGTCCTATAGACATAGTAATGATAGTACAGAATTATTTTTTAAAGTTTACTTGAATTTGTCATTTTTATGAAATTTTTTTGAAAGTGTGTAAATTTGAAATAATGGTGCGCCAGAGAAGAGTTGAACTTCCACGCCCGTTAAGGCACCGCCCCCTCAAGGCGGCGTGTCTACCGTTCCACCACTGACGCACAATATTTAATTTAACGAGGGAAAATAGAGGCCACTAAAAGTAGCCCCTTTCTATTACATAAATGGGTTTGCGTAAAGTGCAATCAAAGATACAACAAGTGCATAAATAACTTGTGCTTCGATCATCGCTAGTGCGATAAACATCGTAGTCATTAGCTTTCCACCAAGACCTGGGTTTCTTGCAGTTCCTGCGATAGTTGCAGCAGCAGTATTACCCATACCTACAGCTCCACCTAGAGCAGCAAGACCAAGACCAACAGAAGCAGCCAATACTGAGTATGACTTAAGCATCTCACCATCACCAGCAAGTGCAGCTGATGCAAGTGCTAACATTAAAAATATAACTTTTTTCATAAAGTTCTCCTATAAAATTTTACAAAGTCCGTTCGGATAGTTTCCCTACTTACCACTTTGTTTCGATTGGGATTTTATCTAAAGTTTAGTTAAAATCCCATTAAATTACTCTTGTACTAAGCCTAAACCTATTTTTCTACCATTTTGCTCTAAGATTTTTACTTTCACTTTTTGATCTACTTCAAGATAATCGCTCACTTTATCAACTCTATGATCAGCTATCTTTGATATATGAAGAAGTCCATCTACTTCACCGGGAAGTTGAACAAATGCTCCAAAATCTACAATACGAACAACTGTTCCCTCTAAGATTTCTCCCTCAGCAAATGTAGGCATTGGTTTTTCTTCTCTTCTTGGACGTCCACCGCCTCTGTTATCTCTTCCACCGCCACGTCCACCAAATGATGGCTTATTTACGATTTCCATAATTTCACTTTTTGCAGCTTCAACTTTAGTTTTACTTCCACCAGCAATCTTTACTTCACCCTTATCACGCTCAAGATCAATAGATACTTCAAATCTTTCTATAAGATCACGTATAACTTTTCCACCTTGACCTATAATATCTACTATCTTTGAAGGGTCTATACTGAAAAGTTCAAGCTTAGGAAGAATATCGCTGTTGATTTGAATCTCTTTATCAGCCTCTTCCATAATACCTAAGATATGATCACGTCCCTCTTTTGCTTGATAAAGTGCCTCTTTTAAAACATCTCTTGAAACACCACCAAGTTTGATATCCATCTGAAGAGCTGTAATTCCGTCTCTTGTTCCAGCTACTTTAAAGTCCATATCTCCATCATGATCTTCAAGACCCATAATATCAGTAAGAACTGCATGCTTATCACCTTCAAAAACAAGTCCCATAGCGATTCCAGCTACAAGCTTACTAGTCTCAAGTCCTGCAGCACGAAGTCCAAGTGAACCTGCACAGATAGTCGCTTGAGAAGATGAACCATTTGATTCAAGAATCTCTGAAACTAATCTAATAGTCTGAAGTCTATTTGGATCAAGTAGTGGCTCCAATGCACGACGTGCAAGATTACCGTGACCTAATTCTCTACGTCCTGGAGGTCTAAGAGGTCCTGCTTCTCCCACAGAAAAACCTGGGAAGTTATAGTTCACCATGAAATCATCAGTTGCTACATTTTTCTCTGTAAGCTTGTCAAACATTTGTCCATCTTTATCACCACCTAAAGTAATGATAGCAAGTGCCTGAGTCTGCCCTCTTGTAAATAGGCAACTTCCGTGTGCATTTGGAAGTAAGTTTGTTTCAATGCTAATAGGTCTAACTTCTGTTAAACTTCTTCCGTCAGCTCTAACTCGTTCATACACTATCATTTCACGAACTATCTTTTTCTTATATGCATTAACAACGGCACCAACTAAATCTTTAGCCCACTCTTCTTTAATAGCAACTTCATCAGTCATAATTGTTTTAATGATATTATCTAAATCTCTTGCTCTCTCGCTCTTTGCCATTTTTTCAACTGCAAACTTCACATCTTCTTTATAAAACTCTTCAACATAAGTATAAATAGAGTCATTTTTCAAATCATCTTTATACTCAAGCTCTGCATCGTCTTTTTTAAGAGGTGCAAATGTAGTTTCATACGCACTCGTTGCAGCTGTAATAGCATTTTGTGCTTCATCAATTGCTTTTAGAATTGCATCTTCATCAAATTCATTAGCACTATGAGAAGCAGCTAAACCTTCTCCTAAAGCAGGATCTAACATAGGATCAATTGCTGCTATAGGCATAGAAATTGTTTCGCTTGTTGCAATTGAACGCATCTCTATCATAAGAAGTTCTTCTTTAGTTCCTGCAACAAACAGGTCTAATGAGCTAGTTTTTAACTCACTATTAGTAGGATTGACAACATATTCACCATCGATAAAACCAATTCTTACACCAGCAACATTTTTGTTGATTGGTATGTCTGAGAGGTACATTGCTGCACTTGCTGCATTTAAAGCTGCTACTTGAAGATCTACTTCAGGATCACAACTAAGTACAAAAAGTGTAAGTTGAGTTGGATATGCATATCCATCTGGGAAAAGTGGTCTTAAACTTCTGTCAATTACTCTTGAAGTAAGTGTCTCAAAATCACCTGGTTTTGTCTCTCTTTTGATATATCCACCAGGAATTCTTCCTGCTGCATATGTTTTTTCTATATACTGAACTGTAAGTGGAACAAAATTTCCATCTACTGGGTTCTCATCTCTTGAAACAGCTGCAAGTATCACAGTATCTTTTATCTTTAACATCACTGATCCAGCTGCTTGACGAGCAACCTTTCCTATATCGTAAATCTCTTCTTGGTTGTTTACGTCTATTTTATATTCCATCTATTTTCTCCTCTTTTTGGAACGGTAAGTAATTCTTACTATTATTAATTATCTCTAACACTGCATCGGCATCTAACTCTTTTAACATCTGATAATAAAACTCTACATCTACAAAATTTGAAATTTTATGAACAAAAAATATCTCATCAGTTACAGGTTCTAGTGAACTAGCTACATCTGATGAAATCACTGGGGTAGCATATGCTACTGATTTGGCACCACCATTTATGACTGTTTTTACTGCTGCCATAACTGTCATGCCAGTTTCACAACCCTCATCTATGAGTAAAACATTTTTTCCACTCAATGAACCAATTAAATCTCCTTTTCTGTATTTGTATACTTTTGGTAGTATCTTCTCTTCATATTGCCTATGTGCTTCACCATATATAAAATCTAAATTGATTGCGAAAGATTCTACTAACTCACTATGTAAAATTATCTCTTCTGTTTCACTTACCATCCCTATAGTACAGTTTTTATTATTTGGTGCACATATAGGTTCGCAAAAAAGCAAATCATAATTCAAGTTTAGTTTTTTTGCTATAACATTAGCTAAAGGTACAGCTTGTACAGATACGCAAACAAGCAACCAGCTATCCTCTTCCATTTTCTCTTTCGGTAATATATCTAAAAGTTTAGTTGTAGCATCTGCTCTGTTCTCAAATATTAAGTCATTCAACTCACTACTCACTTGTTTTCTCTCTTGTAAAATCATAACTAACTCCCCCAATAGGGTACAGATTAAATGTCAAATAGACTCCTCTTTTATTATTTGAGCCGTTTGTTGAACTATCTGGTTCTACTTCTTGTCTATAGGTTAAACGATAATCCCAACACTTCCTTTTCATAGTCCAACCTACTTGCCAAGACTTAAAATAGTCATCTTCTATATCATAATTCATACTAGCAAATAGATTATAGTTTTTTATGTAATGTGTGTCAACTTTAAAAGTGAGATAATTATCTATATCATCATATCTATCTATTTGATACGTATGAATAAAACTTGTACTATACTCTTCAATTTTCCAGTTTAAAGATGTTTGAAACTTAGAAAACCTAGAGTACTCATGAGAGTATTTTAAAAGGTTACTTAACGTCACATCCTCGTTAAAATAGATGTGTATATTGTTGCTTAAATCTTCATACCTATACTTATCATTTGCTAAATCACCCATTAATATTGACTGTCTTAAAGTATGAGCAACTAATTTTTCACCATTTTTATCATAAAAATATTCTACTAAACTAAGTCCAATATTCTCTTTAGTGTTAACAACTAAAGAATCTAACTCTTGTAAATCAGTATCATCTAGCATTTTTTCAAAACCATTACTTTTTTTACTCTTACCAGGTATGGTATATTCTGCACCAAAATATAGTGTATGTAAAAAATCTTGATATGGTTTTACTAATTCTGTATACAGAGATAATCTATGGAAATTTTGTATTATATCTCCACCTCCATTTGTGCTTACCCCATCATCATAATCAACACTAGCCAAGTAAAAACTTTCCGTTGCCTTGAAGTGCAACATATCATTAAAAAGAGGAAAATGTATACTAATAGGTGCATTTATTTGATGTGTAACAGAATCTAACTTCTCTTTACTTGTGTAATTAGTAGCAAAATAGTCAATAGAATAAAAAATATTGTCTGCTAATATGCTATTTGTAAACCTATGGTACTGAATAGAAGGAAGCTCTTGGATAGTATTTTCATTTGAAGGTTTTGAAGTATCTATATAATACTTAGCATACAGTCCAAAATAATCTAAATCTCTTTTCATATAGTAGTTAAGTGTAGACTGCACTAAGGAATCATAAGTTTTTTCATTATTATCTATGGTGTTTAGATAATCAATGTCATTTAAATAGTTAAAATCAACCCATAAGCCATCTTCTACATTTTTACCAAAATATCCACTAAAAAGTTTGCTTCTATCATACATTATTGAGTATCCATAGTGCTTATCATTGAGTAAATCATTCTTTTCAAGATATGACTTTTTTTCTTTAAACTGCCCTACTGAAATCTCACCAGTTGAGTAAGGGGAGTCTGCAAAACGAAAAATTCCATGAACTCCCAAGCCGCGATCTGTTCTTATTTGAGGATTAAGTTGAAAATCCCAATCCACTTGTGGTGCAAAATAGATAGGTTGCATATAATAGAACCCATCGTTGCTTCCAAAAGAAAATTCAGGTCTTAAAAGTCCAGTTCTTCTTGTTGTATCAGTTGGAAAAGCAAAATATGGCATATAAAAAACGGGTACATTAGCTATATAAAAAAGTGTATTATAGGTATGTAAAAACTGTTCTTCTCTATCGTATTCCCCAGTAGTAAAACCAATCTTCCAATCTGGATCTTGAACATTACAACTAGAAAGGATTGATTTTTTTGTTATGTAATATCTTGCATCAAACTCTGCTTCATCACACTTTAACCAAATTTTAGATTCTCCAGTGAAAGCAAACATGGGAGTTAAGCTACCGCTGTCATTTTTCATATTTAGTTTGGCGTATCCACTTCTTGTAGAAAATGACACACCCTCCATAATAGTTATGTTGCCGATAAGCTCCAAATCACTAGTATTGTAATCATAGTATGCCTCATTTGCTGTTATAATGTACTTGTCACTATATAGAACAACATCATCTTTGGCATGAACTATTGTTCCATCTTTATTTAAAGTTTTTGCTAAAATCTCTACTTTACTTGTTTGTGCATACCCAGTTGTTATAAGTAAAAAAAGTGCTAGTGTTAATCTAAAAAGCATTTACTACCAACGTACGACCAACTTTGTCATGCCATGACTCTCTTTTTGGATTCATAAATGCCCATACAAACCCTAAGTAAAAAATAGATTCACTAATAATTCTAACAATCGCTCTATTTAGTGAATAATTTATTGCAGGATTTTCTAAATCATGAATTGAAACTACTTTTATTTTCATAAAAATCTTTCCCAAAGTTGCCCCATACATCCAAACAAAAAAAGTTTGATATACAACTTTTAAAATCATAATATAAAGAACAAGCCCATTTATCATATTTATCGTTTCTTCAACATTTTGACTATCTTCAATTGAACCAATATAAATCATAACAAACAGAAATGAAACAAGTATCTCATCAATAAAATAAGCTAAAAATCTTTTTGGAAACGGTGCAAGAGTTATATTTTCTCGCTCAAATTTTTCTATTACTTCTTCTTCTGTCATTATTTCAATGCCTGATATGCGATATCTGTTCTAAACTTTTTACCAACAAAATGGATATCTCCACATCTTGCATACGCACGATTTCGTGCCTCTTTTATACTACTTCCAAGTCCAACACAAAGAAGAACTCTCCCTCCCGTTGCATAAAGTTTATCATCTTCCAAAGTAACTCCAGCATAGACTACATGAGTATTCTCTTCTACTTCAATATCTACAGATTTATCAACAATAATCTCTGCAGGTTTTGAACTTTTATACGGATAGTGTTCACTTGCCATGACTACACATACTGCATACTCATCGCTTAGCTCTATCTTTAAATTTTTTAAATTTTTTGTTGCCGCTTTATAAAAAAGTTCGCTAGCTGGTGATTTTAGAAGTGGCATAAGTATCTCACACTCTGGATCACCAAAACGCACATTATACTCAAGAACTATCGGCTCCCCATTGACAACCATGATACCAATAAAAAGAACACCTTCAAAAGGGTATCCTTCATCTCTCATGCCTTTCAAAGTTGGATCAACTACTCTCTCATTTATCTTTTTATAAAGTTCTTCATTTATAAGAGGTGTTGGAGCATAAGCACCCATGCCACCTGTATTTGGACCTTCATCACCATCTAAAAGTCTTTTATGATCTTGTGCTGCAGGGAGTATCTTGTAGTCTTCGCCATCACAGATTGCAAAAACTGAAAGCTCATAGCCATCTAAAAACTCTTCAACTACAATAGAAGTTCCAGCATCTCCAAAACTTTCACCACTAAGCATATCAGCCGCAGCTTGTTTTGCCTCTTCGTGGCTAATTGCGATAATCACTCCTTTACCAGCGCAGAGTCCATCTGCTTTTACTACGATTGGTGTTTGAAGTGAATCTATAAATTCATTTGCTTTTTCTATAATTTTTGTTTCAATATATGCTGCAGTCGGAATGTTATTTCTTGCAAGAAAATTTTTCATAAAGATTTTTGAACCCTCAAGCTGAGAAGCGGCTTTTGAAGAGCCAAAAACATTTAGATTGTGCGATTTAAAGACATCTACAATTCCATCAACTAAAGGAGCTTCTGGTCCAACTATAGTTAACTCTATATTTTTCTTTTTTACAAAACTTGCTAATTTTTCAAAATCTTTGATTGATATATTTTCACCAAACTTCCCAGTTGCACCATTACCAGGAGCAAAGTACAGTTTGTCTACATTTTTGTCCTTGCTCAATGCAAGACCTATCGAATACTCACGCCCGCCACTACCAATAACCAATATATCCATCAAAAACCTCTTTTAATAAAAACCCGAGTGGGCGTTCCGTTTATGCGTTAGGCCCATATAAAGCCAACGACGTAGGATTAACCATCTCTTTAGGCTACAATTTCTCGTCTTTTACAAAACTCAAACGAAACCATAGACACACCAAGAAAGTACGCATCCCACAAAACACTATCTGTTGGACCCTCATTGTACGGTTGTCGCTTCACTCAGGCATATAGTATTATAGATTAATTTTGCTTAATTAACGTTTTAGCAAGTGTTATACAAGCCTCAATTGTTTGAGTTTTACTTACATGTAGAGATATTTCGTTAGGTAATGCCTTTGCAGTTACCTTTCCTATGCAAACTGCCTTATAGCTTTTATCCCATTTATAGTTATTAAAAAAACAATTAGCAGTTGAAGGAGATGTAAAAATAATTACTGAATGTTTTAGTAGTTTTTTAGTAGTTTTTTCTCTACAAGTTGTCTCGTAAACTACTTTAGATATTAAATCTATATTTGATTTTTTAAGTATATTTTCCAAATCAGAGAGAACTTTTTTTGCTCTTAAAAACAGAACTTTTTTACCCTTTAGTTTTGGTAAAATCTCCTGTGCAAAATCATCGCCATAAGAAAAATTTGAAGTATAAACTAAATTGCCGTCTAAATTTTCTATTGCCTTTGCAGTTGGTTTACCTATAGCATAAGCAGGTATTTTTCGCCATTTTTTGTTAATTTTATCTATCGCTTTTACACCATTTTTAGAGCTAAAAATAAGTGCATTATAAGATAATAAATCAAGCTCAATATCTCTACATGTAACTTTTATTTGAGGTAGATTTACTACCCCCTCGTGAAATGTATCACTAAGGAGGTATATACTCATTTTAAATTATTCCCACTCAATAGTAGCAGGAGGCTTTGAACTGATATCATAAACTACTCTGTTTATCCCATCAACTTCATTTATGATTCTTCTACTCATATTTTCCAATATTTCGTGAGGTATATGTGCAAAAGTTGCAGTCATACCGTCAGTTGCTTCAACTATTCGTATACAAGCTGTATTATCGTATGTTCTATTATCGCCCATAACACCAACACTTTTTACATTGAGTAAAACTGTAAATGCTTGCCAAGTCTTAGCATAGTAGCCAGTTGAGTGAAGCTCTTCAAGCATGATAGTGTCTGCTTTACGAAGTATCTCTAAATCTGGGCTATTTACATCACCCATGATTCTGATTCCAAGTCCTGGACCAGGAAAAGGATGACGAGCTATCATGTCTTTTGGAAGACCAAGTTCAAGTCCTAGTTTTCTAACCTCATCTTTAAAAATTTCATTCAAAGGTTCTACTAATTCAAACGTCATCCAATCAGGAAGACCACCAACATTGTGATGAGATTTGATTGTTTTTGAAGGACCTTTAACAGAAACGGATTCTATAACATCTGTGTAGAGTGTACCTTGAGCTAAGAACTCAATGCCATCATGTTTTTTTGCTTCTGCATCAAATACTTTGATAAAAGTTTCACCTATGATTTTTCTCTTTTTCTCTGGGTCAGTTACTCCCTTTAGATTTGTCAAAAACTCTTCACTTGCATCAATAGTAATAAGGTCAAATTTAAGTTTTGTTTTAAACATCGCTTCAACTTGTTCTCTCTCATTTGCACGAAGAAGTCCATTATCTACAAAAACAGCTACAAGATTGTCACCTATAGCTTCATTCAGAAGTGCGGCAACAACAGAGCTATCAACTCCACCACTAACACCACAAAGTACTTTTTTATCACCGACTTGTGCTTTTATTGCTTCAATTTTTTCTTTTGCAAATGAACCCATATTCCAAGTGCTTTCACACCCACATATGTATTTTGCAAAGTTTTTTAAGAGTTTTGTTCCCTCTTCAGAGTGGTAAACTTCTGGGTGAAATTGAAATGCGTATATATTTCTCTTCTCATCAGCAACTGCAGCATAAGGGGAATTCTCACTAAATCCAATTTTTGCAAATCCATCAGCTAATTTTTCAACTTTGTCACCATGACTCATCCAAACTATCTGTCCACATTTTGTATCTTTGAAAATCTTATGATCACTCTCAAAACTAAGCTCTGCTTTTCCATACTCTTGATGATCAGCAGGAACTACACTTCCACCAAAATGTTGATTTATTAGTTGCATACCATAACAGATACCAAGAATTGGTAATCCTAAATCATAGATTGCACTATCAGGATGATAAGCATCTTTTGCATATACAGAAGCTGGTCCACCACTAAGGATAATACCTTTAGGATTTCTTGCTTTTATTGCTTCTATACTCTCACGAAAGGGAACTATTTCACAATAAACTCCACTCTCTCTTAATTTTCTTGCGATTAGTTGCGTGTATTGTGATCCGAAATCTAATACTACAATTGGAACGTTAGTTTTCAATATAATTCCTTAATTTTTCGCGGATTATACAGTAGATTTCATAAAAATCTACTGTATATGTTTTTAGTATTTTATATAAAGTCCAAACATCTCATACTGAACATACCAAATACTAACTGAAATAATATATCCAACTAGAATTGTCCAAGAATATTTCATATGAGCAGCGAAAGTATAAATTCCTCTAAGTTTTCCCATAACACCAACACCTGCGGCACTACCAAAACTAATCATACTACCACCAATACCAGCAGTAAGAGTTACAAGCATCCACTGTTCAATTCCCATTGTAGGATTTGCTTTTAACACAGCACTCATAACAGGTATATTGTCTACGATTGCTGAGAGAAAACCAACACCGATATTGACCGTTGTTGCTCCCGCAGATGTATACAAGTTTGCAGCGAGTGCTAAGTAACCTATGAAGTGTAAACTTCCAACTGCGGCAAGAATACCAAAGAAAAATAGCAATGTATCATTTTCTATTTTACTAAGAGAATCAAAGATTTTTATGTCCTCATTATGTTGTTTCTTATGAGTATAAGAGTAAAGCTTAAGTAAAGATAGACCAAACATCATACCCCACATAGCTGGTAAATGAAACAGTTGGTGTGCCATAACTGCAGAAAAAATTGTAAATATACCAAGTCCAATTATAATTTTTCCACCTTTAGCAATAGTTACTTTTGGTTCATTTTCTGCATCAAAAGCTGGTTTTGCATCTGGAACAAAACGAGACAATAGATATGATGTAACTAACCAACCAACTACTGCAGCTGGAAATAGAAACATAAAATCAACAAAATGACCTTTACCTGCTGTCCAAGCCATAAGTGTTGTAATATCACCAAATGGACTCCAAGCACCCCCTGCATTTGCAGCAACAACGATATTGATTGCACCTGGTACTAAAAACTTTACATTTTTCTTTTCTATAGTTATAAGTACAGTAGAAAGTATAAGTGCTGTTGTTAAGTTGTCAGCAATAGGACTTAAGAAAAATGCTATTATACCTGTAAGCCAAAAAAGCTTTTTATATGTGTACCCTTTTGAAACAAGATTATATTTAAGTGTGTTAAATACACGTCTCTCTATAAGTGCTTCAATATAAGTCATGGCAACTAATAAGAAAAAGAATATTTCTGCAATCTCTAAAATAAGAAGTTTAATCTCATGATGAAGCGGTTCTGTATCCATGCCATTTATAAAGTAGTAAAACCCTATAAGCATAAAAATAAATGTACCAATAAAAAGTGCTGGTTTTGCTTTGTTAATATGATATACCTCTTCAGCTGCAATCACATAATAACCAATAACAAATATGATTAAAGACGCGATTCCAACCCACGTACCAACTAACGACTCTCCGCCCGATGCAAATGCGCTACTAGCCAATGCTAGCAATATCAATAACTTTTTCATACCCCGTTCTCTCCTCTTATATAGTGTGCTCCTAAAGATTTTTTACGCTTTAGTGCACTTTGTATTATCACCCTAGAAGTTAACAGACGAAGTCTAATTAACTTTCCTGTTGATAATTCTAGCATTTCTTCGACTCTATTCAAAGCTTTTTTTAGTTTTTCCTCATATCTAACTATCCCTGCACTTTGCCACATGAGATTTCTCAACTCATTTTTTAACTCTTTATCTCCATTTTTAACAAGTATGGTCTTCCTGCATGTAAACTCTCTCATCGGTTTCTTGCATGTAAAGGTTTTAGAAATATTGTTTGCAACTCTTTTTGAAAAAACCAAACCTTCCAAAAGTGAGTTACTCGCCAATCTATTTGCCCCATGTACCCCAACAGAAGCAACCTCTCCAACAAAATAGATGTCTTTTATAGTATCTATTTTTGCATTAAAATCAGTTTTAACCCCACCTATGGCATAGTGAAATGCTGGTGAAATTGGAATTCTTTCCTTTGGAAGATTAAACCCAAGGTTATTCATATTGAAGTATATAGATGGAAATCTTTTTCTAAAATGTTCAGTTTTAAAATCACTAACATCAAGATATATCTCTTTTCCAGTTTTAGCTCTATGCTCATAAAGTGCTTCTGAGACAACATTACGTGGACTTAGTTCACCCCTTTTATCATAATCAAACAAAAATCTTTTTCCATCTTCATCTACAATTTTAGCCCCTTCTCCACGCAAAGCTTCACTTAGAAGTTGTTTTCTAACAGCATTACTTTGAACAAAAACAGTAGGATGAAACTGCATCATTTCCATATCTTTTAACTCTATATTATGCTCACAACAAATACCGTGTAAATCTGCACTTATAGTTCTTGAATTTGTGTGATACTCATATAAAGACCCCACTCCACCACTTGCTATAACTATTTTTTTTGCATATATATTAAAAATCTTATCGTCATGAAAAACTTCTACACCATAGCAGACATCATCTTTTACAAGTAAATCTATAACTTGAGTATTATATAGAATAGAGAATTTTAGAGAGTTCATCAAAAATAGATGCAAATCACGACCAGAGGCATCTCCTCCAGCATGTAAAATCCTATTTGTACTATGAGCAGCCTCTTTTGTATAGAGTAGATTCCCTTTTTCATCTCTATCAAACTCCATGCCAGAGCTTATTAAGTCCGCTATTACTTTTGGACCCTCGCTACACAAAAGTTCTACTGCATCTCTATTGCAATGACCTGCTCCTGCATTTAGAGTATCTTCTACATGTATAGATATATCATCTTTATTTGGGGCAACTGCTATACCTCCTTGAGCAAAAAAAGTATTGCATTCCCATGCGTAATCTTTACTCAAAACTAAAACGTCCATATCGTCAGGTAAGTGCAACGCAGTATTAAGACCTGCTACACCAGAACCAACAATCAACACATCATATTTTGTTTTCAACTATTGACTCTTTGAAGTCTCTTCATATTTTGGTGGTCCTTTATAACCACAACCAAGAAGACCAAAGCCAATAAATGCTATAATCAAAATATGAAAGACTCTAAAACTATAATTTCTCATCTTAAAAAAAACCCTTCTTTAAAAACTTTAGAGCAAGAGGAGTGCTTTGATATTCTTATCAAACTTCTTCCTAACTCTTTATCTAATTTTATTAAATTCTTCTATACTAAAAACCATACACTCTTTTTTGTATTAAAACACCCAAGTGCTAAAATGGAGTTTAATTATAAACGCAATTTAATAAAAGATATATTAAAAAAGATAGAAAATTTTCATCCTAACTGTAAATGTATCAATTTAAAAGAGATAAAAGCCTTTGTTTCAAACAAAAAAGAGGCTAAACTAGATATTCCAAAAGATGCAACTTTTGTTTATGAAGAGCGTTCAAAAGGGAGTTTTACTAATCAAACAAAAGATGAGGAACTTCACAAACTATTTGAAAAAATTAGAATAGAGATACTAAAAAGCAATGATTGAAAGAGAGTTACAAAACTTACCTAATAGTGCTGGTATTTATAAATTTTATGATAAAAATAGTAAACTTCTTTACATTGGTAAGGCAAAAATTCTAAAAAACAGAGTAAAAAGTTACTTTAAGTTTACACCATCACTTGCTCCTGCTAACAAATTGAGTCTAAGAATACAAAAGATGATAAACGAGGCTTATCATCTTGAGTTTATAGTTTCACCAAGCGAATATGATGCGCTCATACTTGAAAACTCTCTCATAAAAGAGTTGAAACCAAAATACAACATACTTCTAAGAGATGATAAAACTTACCCTTATATCGCAATTGACATGGACGAAGAGTTTCCTCGCTTTGAGATAAAAAGAAAAATAGAGAAAAAAAAGTCTATCAAATACTATGGTCCTTTTTCAAACTCTGCAAATGACATCTTAAAAGCTCTCTATCTTACATGTAAACTAGTTCAAAAAAGAGGCTGTCTTAAAGAGAAAAAGGAATGCCTTTTTTATCAGATAGATAAGTGTCATGCTCCTTGCGTAGGCAAGATTTCTAAAAAAGAGTATGGCTTAATAGTCACAGAGGCAACAACTCTTCTCATAGAGAGAAAAAAACTTATCTTAAAACTTGAAAAGAAAATGATAGAAGCTTCCAAAAATCTAAACTTTGAAGAAGCAGGAGTGCTTCGTGATATGCAAAAATCTATCAAAAACTCGCTTCATGTAATTCACCTTGACCTTGCTAAGATAGAAAATTTCGACCTTTTTGCAGTTGAAATCATAGGCAATGTTGCCTCTATTATGAGGCTGTTTATAAGAAAAGGTAAAGTAGTTTCAAGTATCCACAATATAGTAAAAAACTCAAATGGTTATGAAATTGGGGAGATATACAAAAGAGCCTTGATACAGTTTTACAATGAAGAGACAAAACTTATAAACTCTCAAATTATAGTTGCTCATGAGTTTGAAGAGAAAGAGGACATAAAACAAGTTCTTGAGCAAAAATATGGAAAAAAAATATCTATACTAACTCCTAAGAAAGGCGACAAGCTCAAACTTGTAAATATAGCAAAACAAAATGCAAAAGAGTCTCTAAGTCAATATCTCAACAAAAATAGCGATAGCCTACTTGAAGAGATAAAAGATATATTTGATTTAAAGAAAATACCATATCGCATAGAGGTTTTTGATAACTCTCACATAAGCGGTGACTCTCCCATTGGTTCCATGGTGACCTATGAAGAAAAATTCATAAAAACAAACTACAGAGTTTTTAATCTTAAAAGTAAAAATGAGTATGGACAGATGAGAGAATTACTAACAAGAAGAATAGAAAATTTCAAAAAAGATTCTCCTCCCGATTTATGGCTACTTGATGGTGGTAGCACACTTCTAAAATTGGCTTCCACACTACTAAAAGAGCATGACCAACAGATTGATCTTTTAGCAATTGCAAAAGAGAAAAGAGAATCAAAAGCTATGAGAGCTAAAGGCAAAGCAAATGATATAATTTACTCTTTAAATTATGATTTCAAACTTCCTACTTCAGATAAAAGGCTTCAACTCGTACAAAAACTAAGAGATGAGGCTCATAGATTTGCTATAACTACGCATAGAAAGAAAAAACTTTCAAAAGATATGAAGATAGAGCTATTATGCATAAATGGTATTGGAGAAGCAACCATAAAAAAACTAATCTCGTATTTCGGAACTTTTGAAAACATTCATCATGCTAGTAAAGATGAGTTAAAAATAGTAGTTGGTAAAAAAAATAGCATAAAACTATATGAATTTTTAAATAAATAGGTTGATTTTAAGCAAAAGTTAGTTAGTATTAATTTTTTAAGAGAGGTAAACAATGATACTTTATAGTAAAAACGGAAATTTTCTTGGCATAGGAAAAGATGAATTATCCTTTTTGGGTTATGAAGATTTAGATGAGTTTAAAAGCATTCATAGTGATGTAGCTGATCTTTTTGTACATAGACCTGGATACATCTTTAAGTTTAAAAACTTTTCATGGATAGATTATGCTTTACATAGTGGTGC
>CAZHBU010000003.1:0-22026 GCA_964530865.1 uncultured Sulfurospirillum sp. | reverse complement strand
ATAAAATCACAGATGATTTCGAGGTAATAGAAGATATTCCGAAATTAAAAGTTGACAAAGTTGACAAAGTCCCTCAAGAAGAACCTCCTAAGCTCAAAGTTCATATTAACACTGATTATATCAAAGAGCTTAAAAAAGTAAAAAAAGAAGAAGATACAATACCCACTTTTGAAACACATAATGAGATAAGTTATAACTTTCATAGTGAGGACAATGCAGATTTTGACTTAGTTCAATGTGTTGAAGATTTAGGTTTAGATATCTCTCTTATTGGGGAACTAATAACTGAATATATGCAAAATATAGACGATACTATACCTAAAATAAAATCAGCAATTGATCAAAATGATGAAAAACTTTTAAAAGAGAGCATATACTCACTTAAGGGAATTTCAGATAGCTTTCAGATGACTCAACTTTCAAATAGGCTAGTGCATATACAAGAAGCTACTGATGCAGAATCCAAAATAAATGAGTTAGAAAAATTTAAAAAAATTGTTGCTAAATTCAAAGAGGAACTAATATGAACCTAATATTTAATAATGTAAATGGAGAGTTAAAATGAAACTTACAACCAGAAATACCCTAAAACTAATTAGTCAATACCCGCTGATTATTCTCTTTTTGTTTTCAACTTATTTTTTGTACCTTTCATATGAACAGTACAACAAAGCTGTCGTCTTCGAGAGTAAACTTAATACAACTGGTGTTTTGAATAACTTGTCAATCGAAGTTGCAAAAGAACGTGGTCTTAGTGCAACTTTTATTGCTAGTGATGGTGCAATTGCTAAAAAAAATCTTCTACAACAAAGGCAAGTTGTTAATACGCAAATGAAAAAATTCCATAATTTTTATAAAACCCATGATGCGAATCACAGAATTAAACAAACTATTGCTTTACTTAATCAAATAGGAGAAGTAAGAAAAAAGGTAGACTCTTTAAATAATGTAGATTTTAATAAAATCTTTTTTAAGTTTTACTCAAAAATAAATGCACTAATACTTTCAGAACTACAGACAATAGGTGACATAACAACTAATACACAGATTGTTAATCTTAGTTCCTCTTTAGTATCTATCTATAAAGATATAGAGTATAGTGGGCAAGAGAGGGGATTTGTATCAAAAGTTTTAAGCCAATATGTGCCATTTAGTGATGAAGATTTATCTATTTGGATTGGGCTATTTAGCAAATCAAATGCTTTTGACTATACTAATCTATATGATGGTATGGCAAAAGCAAAAATTACTTCTATGTACAATAGTAAAAATGCTAAAAACCTATCTTCAGAGATAAAACAAGCAAAGGCTGAACTTATCTTAGCAGCTCAAAGTGGTGAGTATTTAATTGACCCTATTTTATGGTTTAACCTAATGACAAAGAAGATTGACTTATTAAATAACTCAGCAAAAACAATCAAAATAAATCTTGCAGAAGATATGAAAAAGTATTATGATGAAACATTTATACAACTTACTGGTGCTGGTGGTGCTTGGATTATTTCAATTATCTTGTTGTTCCTTGGATTCTCACTAGCAGGACAATTTAAGAAAAACATACAGGGCCTAGAGAACATCTTTGAAAAAGTTGGAGAATTAGCTGAAACAAAAGAAGAAGTTGACTTTAACACAGCACAAGGAATGAACTCAGCGTATGCCGTTATAGATCAAGCGATTGAAAATATTGCGATTGAAAAAGTAAATGCAGAAGAGGCAAGTGCTGCAAAAAGTATATTCTTAGCAAATATGTCACATGAGATACGGACACCACTAAACGGTATTATAGGATTTACAGAACTTCTTAAAAATACTGATCTAGATGACGAGAAACGTGAATTTGTTGATGTAATTGAAAAAAGTTCAGAAAATCTACTAGATATTATCAATAACATTCTTGATCTATCAAAAGTTGAAAGTAACAAAATTGAGATAGATGAAATACTCTTCTCTCCAATAGAAGAATTTGAAAATGCAATTGAAGTTTATGGACCAAAAGCTGCAGAGAAAAATATTCACCTCTCTTTCTTTATGGATCCAAGTCTAAACAATTACCTTAAGGGCGATTCTACAAAAGTAAAAGAGGTTATGATTAACCTCATGAGTAATGCTGTTAAATTTACTCCTCTTAATGGACACATTACAGCAGAAATAAGAAGAATTGATAATGCTCCTACAGGAAAAGCTAGAATTTTATTTAGTGTTCAAGATTCAGGAATTGGAATAGGAGAAGACAAAAGAAAAGATATTTTTGATGCATTTAATCAAGCAGACTCTACTATTACAAGAAAGTATGGTGGTACAGGTCTTGGACTTACGATTTCTTCAAAATATATTGGTCTTATGGGCGGTGAACTTAAGGTTGATAGTGTTGAGGGCGAAGGTAGTAGATTCCACTTTATACTAGAGTTTGACGAATCTCCATCAGGTGATGTGGAATTCCAAAATAAATTTAGTGATTACAACTGTGCACTTTTAACAAGAGAAGAAAATACAAAAGCTCATGCAGAATTTATGTATGATTACTTTAAATACTTTGGATCAAATGTTAAATACTACAATGAATTTTCTGGTCTCAAAAACCTAATATACAAATCTGGTATAAACCTTATTGTTACAGATTTTGATCTTTTAAATGATGAAGAACTAGAAGAGTACAAAAAAATTAGACTGCCTATGATTTTAGTTTTAAAAGCGTCACATCAAAGTAGATTTGATGAATTCAATACAAAATATATAACTCCAATATATGAGCCAATCAATGCCACAAAACTAACAAAAGCATTGGAACAAAATAGAGCATTATTACCAAAAGTTGAGACACCTAGTATAGAAAATATACCGTCTGAAGCAGAACAAAGTAATCAAGTTACTGATGTTTTGAGTACACAAGAAAATATTCAAGAAAATATTCAAGAAAATATTCAAGAAAATACACAAGTAGTGAAAAAATCTAAAAAGTTTTCATTTGGTAAAAAGTTCAATGCACATGTATTGGTAGCTGAAGATAATGAAATTAATCAAAAACTAATCAGAAGAACATTAGAAGGATTAGGATTAACTATAACCATAGCACATAATGGTAAAATTGCTCTTGAAGAGAGAATTAAAAATAAGTATGATGCTGTATTTATGGATATAGCAATGCCTGTTATGGATGGTGTTGAAGCAACTCATAAAATCATCGAATATGAAAAAGAAAGCAACATACCTCATATCCCTATTATTGCTGTTACCGCTAATGCACTAAAGGGCGATAGAGAGAGATTTATGAAAGAAGGTCTTGATGAGTATGTAACTAAGCCTATCAAAAGAGATAGTATTTTAAGTGTTCTTAATATGTTCTTACAAGATTATATTGTTGAAGAAGATGAAGATCTTGCTAATGAACAAGCGGTAGTCCAAACCCAACCTGTAGCAGAGGTTACTAAAAAGATTGTAAAAAATACTGTAGCCCAAAAAGCACCTGAAGTTGAAAAAAAGACTGAAAAATTCACTTCATTAGAAATTCCTACAGATGAAAATATATATGAATTAGCTGATATGGATGAAATAATTGCTAGACCTGAAACCCAACCGGATGAAGTAAGTAATGAGTTAAATAAAAATCTTGATATAGCCATGATTCAAAATGAATTAGCCGAGATAGAAGTCAATAAAAAAGATATTCTTGTTTACAAAAAAAGCCCGATTGAAACAAAAATATTCTCAAGTGTTCTTGACAAACTAAGTAACTCAGTAGACAGTGTAAACTCAGTTGAAGAGTTAAAGGCAAAAATCAAAGAATTTAGTTATAATGTAGTGTTATTTGATAAAGAGATATCTGTAATTTCTCCAAATGAGGTTGCAAACATAATTGGAGCAACTCCAGCTATAATGTTTGTTGATCCAATTACCGAGATACAAGAGACAGATAGAGCTTTATTTAGCAATGTATTACCAAATGCTATAAGTAAAAAACAGCTAGAAGAGCTGATACAAAAATTTATCTAAAGGGATAAAATAGATGAGTAAACAGATAAAGATATTGACTGTTGATGATGACTTTATAAACTTGAAACTACTTAGCTCTATGCTAAAAAAGAATGAATTAGTAAGTGAAGTGGTTGAAGCTAAAAATGGACTTGAAGCACTAAATATACTAAAAGAACAGTCTGATATAGGACTAGTTCTTTTAGATATAAAAATGCCTATTATGGATGGTATAGAATTTTTGAGTAACTTGGAGTCTATGCCAGATATAAATAAAACACCTGTTATTGTTCTAACAACAGATGAAACTAGAAAACGTGAAGCTTTTGATCATGGAGCTTTTGACTTTTTAATAAAGCCATTAAGAGACGCTGATCTTACTAGAAAGATAGCAAAAGTTGTAGAGCTTTCTTAAAGAAAGCTCTACAATATTAGACTTTAATCTTTTTTGAGATTTTTCTATATAAAGAAATTATCTCCTCTTTTTTCTCAATAAAACTATTTTTATTTGCTATTAAATGAGCTGAAGATTCCATAATAGTTTCTACAACTTTAAGTCCATTTTGCCTCATAGTTGCACCAGTCTCTACTATATCTACAATTGCATCAGAAAGACCAACTAAAGGTGCAAGCTCAATTGATCCGTAAAGCTTAATCACATCGACAGCCATAGCCTTTTTTGAAAAATATTTTTGTGTTATATTAACCATCTTAGTTGCTATTTTTATGTCAGGTGAACTATAATTTAACTCGTCACTCTCTTTCATGCCAACACATACTTTACATCTTCCAATTCCCAGATCAAGAAGTCTTACTAAATCTTCATTTTTCTCTTCAAGCACATCTAGCCCTACTACGCCAATATCAGCTGACTGATGAAGTACGTAAGCAGGAACATCTTGATTTCTTACAAGTAAAAATCTAAATTCTCCAACTTCTAAAATCAATTTTCTATCATCAAAAATAAAAGACTTACCAAATATTTTCTCAAATATCTCGAGTGTCTCATTTGCAATTCTTCCTTTTGGTAGTGCTACTGTTAACATTGTAAATTTTCCTTATTTTTTATTACTTTTAGCATTCCTCTAAATATCAAAGATCTATCATATATAGCTTTTTTGAAAAATTTTGAAAAATACTTACCATCTCCGCCAGTAAAGTAAACTGTTTTATCTCTACATGTATGTTCTAGCATCATGAGCATTGGTTTTATCGCCCCATACGATATAGCATCTTCAGTTTTTTGAGGAAGTGCATCAAGTACAACATTTGGATTTATTTTTGTTTCTAACTTCTTAGATATATTTGCATAGCATGACTCATAAGAGTTTATACCAGGAAGTATATAGCCACCCATATGAAGCCCACCACTCATCACATCAACGGTTATGGCACTTCCTGCATCAATTACTATACCGCTTTGAACAGTATAACAAGCAGCAATCCTATCGACACCCATACCTTGGTATATAGTATCAAAATCAAACCAATCTTCTATGTTTATATAGTTATTACTAAGCTGACCGGTCATAGTATCATTAACACTTATAAAATATACTCTCTCATTAGGGATATACTTTTTAAACTCTTCCAAACTCTGTGACCAGATTTTCCCATCATGGTAAAAATCTACATTTGAATTTCCTATATCACATAAAATCATGATGAAGTTTCCATCCTCTCTCTTTAAAATAAGTAGTTGATTTAGAACAAATTGCTTTACCTATAATCAGATGTTTATATTTAAAATTGTGTTTTTCTAACCGCTGTAGACTCTCTTCCAATTTTACTATTTCTATCGAATTTTTGAGTAAAAATCTACTTTTTAGCTCAATTTTAAAAATTGAATGGTAATTGCCTTTTATATCTGTTGAGACAAATATATCGGCTTTTTTTCTCGTTTTCAAAAGAGTTTTATCTATCATTTTAAAAGATTTAAATAAAATTTCTTTTTGCGAGAAATATTCTACTACAGATTTCAAATCTATTTTTCTTTTGCTTTACCAAGTTTGAAATAATTATTTTCATAAAATAGTTTATCATCAGTAGTAAACACGAATGATTCTATCTTATCAGGTAATTCATATATGTTAGATGTAATCAAGTTTAAATCAGTAGCAATCAAAAATCCACCTCTTTCAATAATGTAGACAAATTCACCGTGTATTGTGCCAACAAAAGCTGCAAATTTGAATTTTTTTGATTTGATTACTTTTAAATCGGCATCAGTCAATATAACTCTACCATCTTTAGTGAAAACTAAAACTCTATTTTCTAAGATGATAACATCTTTAACTTCTTCATCTAAAAATGCCATTGATTTTGGATTAATTGATACTACACGTTGTTTTGTTGCGGCAACTAGTCTATCTCCCAAAACATCTAAATATATAACATTAGAGAAGAATTTTTCACTCTTTACAACCACATCTCTCAATAGTTTATTCTTCTTTAAATCAATTATAAGGAGTTTTCCATCTAATGTTGGAAAAATCAATAACGAAGTTAAAAAGTATGGTGCAGCAATTTTTGAATCATGTGCATATACTCTATCTCCACTCTTTTGATATAATATTTTATCTGTTTTTATATCTATTAGTTGAACACTGTTATTACCTAAAACTACAGCTAACATATCATCTTTAAAAGATGCAGATGCAATTACGGTATCAAATTTTTTCTCATAAAGTATTGCACTATTTTTATCAATGATTATCAAGTCAGAGCATTTAGAAGTTGCCAAATACTTGTCATTTGAATTTCCTAAAAATGTATACCCCTCAGGGACTTTTACATCTAGCAAGCCCGATTTTGTTATAATTTGACCGTTTTCTAGTGTTGCTCCACCTCTTACTACATCTACTATACTTGATGGTAACTTTCCATCGTAATCGATTTCACCAGATAGTGAAGTGGGTTCAAAATTTTGTCTTTTTGTTCCACATCCACTTAGTATCAAAAGAGCCAAAATAGGCAATAGATATTTGGTGTATTTCATTAGTTAGTTCCTCTAGATCTTATCCCTTGATAGTGTTCTAGATTATTTGATATGTTTTTCAATGGAGAGTTTAGACTAATCTGAGCGAACTTTAGCTTAGCCTCTTTTACTTTATCTTCTTTAAGAAGTTTATAGCCTTCTTGAAGTGCAATAAAACCTGCCAACAATTTACTATTTGAACCACCCTTATTTTCTATACCAGAAAGTTGATATGCTGCTAAATCAGATATTACAGGATCTTTTTTATACTCTGCTAACTCTTTAAAAACAGCAATATCATTTGATTCTAGTGCTTGTTGAAATCTATAAAAGTTATATAATCTCTCATTTTTATTTTTCAAAACTAATTTAGAGGAATCATCACTTGGATCTTTTAAAAGTTTATTGTATGCTTCATTAGAAGCTTGAAGTCTATTCTCTTTTAGTACATTCATAGTTGCGTAAGTTCCTCCAACAAGTACTGCGACAACAACTACAGAAACAACTCTCTTTTTATACTTCTTAAAAAAACGCTCACTCTTTATTATGCCTTCTAAAAACTGCTCTTCTGTTCCTATCTCTTTTTTAACTGCTTCTATATTTTCTTTAAGTGCCAATACTAATCCTTTTATAATAAAGCAGATATTTTATCACAATAAAGATAAAAAAAGACTTTTTCTGTTATAATAAATCAGAAATTGATTAGGATTAGATATATGAGAATAGATAATGAATTATTGAAAAAATTAGAGAAACTCTCTTCACTAGAAATCGCAGAAGATAAAAGAGAAGGAATGATAAACCAGCTTTCCGAAATAGTTGAATTTATTGAAAACTTAAATGAATTAGATTTAGATAAAGAAGAGGCAACCTTTACAACAGTAAAAGGAGGAACTCCCATGAGAGAAGATGTTCCTAGCGTAAATCCACAAATCATAAAAACTATTTTAGAAAATTCCCCAAAAAGTGAAAATGACTCTTTTGTAGTACCTAAAATTATAGAATAAAAATACCTCATAAGGAAAACTAATGGCTCTTAATATAAAAGCTCTGCTTAAAAATATAGTAGCATATAAAGCTTCGGATTTGCATCTAGTAAGTAGAAGTGAACCTCAAATTAGAATAGATGGCAAGCTCGTAGCACTTGATATGGATAAGCTAGATGGAAAAGAGATCGAAGAGATGTGCTATACACTTCTTACCGACAAACAAAAAAAGGATTTAGAAGAAAATAAGGAACTAGATTTTGCAATTATGTTTCCAGATATTGGACGTTTTCGTGCTAACTACTACTACACTATGGATGGGGAAGTTGCTGCTGCTTTTAGAATTATTCCTATAACGATCCCAACTTTAGAAGATTTGAGTTGCCCTAGTATCTTTAAAGACATAACAAAAAGAGAAAAAGGTCTTGTCTTAGTAACTGGTCCTACGGGTAGTGGTAAATCTACTACTCTTGCTGCGATGCTTAATGAAATTAATAGAACTGAACATAGACATATAATTACCATTGAAGACCCAGTAGAATTTGTTCATCAAAATCAAAGATCACTGTTTTCACACAGAAATGTTGGTGAAGATACCAAAAGTTTTGCAAATGCTTTGAAGTTTTCACTTCGTGAAGATCCTGACGTTATACTAGTTGGTGAGATGAGAGATAGAGAAACTATTAGTACAGCTATAACAGCTGCTGAAACTGGTCACTTGGTTTTTGGTACACTTCATACTAACTCAGCCGTCCAAACAGTAAACAGAATTGTTGACAGTTTTGAAGGTCCAGAGCAAGTTCAAGTAAGAAATATGCTAGCAACGTCTTTGTACTCAGTAATTTCACAAAGCTTACTTCCTAAAACTGGTGGTGGTCGTGTTGCTATCCATGAAGTACTTATAAATAATTCAGCTATTTCAAACCTAATAAGAGAAAATAAACTACATCAAATCTACTCTCAAATGCAACTAAATCAACAAAAAACTGGGATGAGTACTCAAACACAAGCAATGATAAAATTTCTTAAAGACAACAAAATATCAAAAGAGGATGCTTTACGTTTTTCTACACAACCACAGGAATTGATAAACTCTATCGGAATCTAAACATTATTACAGCTTAAATTAGATATTATCTACTTACAAATAATATCCTAATTTAAGGTGTGACCTAATAATGACTAAAAACAACAATATTGTGGAACAGATAACGACTATTGGTGAAAGTTCATTTTCTAAACTAAAAGAGCTTAGTATTCCACCATACCCAAAGTATTACTACGATATTTTCATGGATAAATTGGTGCATGAAAATGACTCTACACTGATAGATTTATCAAAAAAATACTCTTATCTTTTTTCAACAAATGAAGCAGAAAATGCAATTGATCATGTCTCTTTTGACCTTGCAAAATCTAGTCTTAAAGCATTTGAAAAGTCAAACACAAATCTTAAAAAAATATCTGATAAAAGCTTTGTTGATATTGGAGCTATTAAAAATGATTATAACAGAGTTCATACACAAGAGATTATAGATACTTTTGATTTATTTAAAGGGCAGATTTTAGGTGAACTGAAAAATGCTGATGAAACTATAACAAAATTAAAACTAGAAATTGAGAGACTAGAACGAGAATCTCATATAGACCCACTAACAAAAGCATATAACAGAAGAGTCTTTACAAAAGATATAGCAGAGATATTGATTGCTGTTGAAGGTAAAGATGTTGATATGTTTTTAATCATGATAGATGCTGATGATTTTAAAAAGATAAACAATGCTTATGGACATATTGCAGGAGATAAAACTCTTATATTTTTAACAAAACTTATACAAAGTTCTCTTAGAAAAGGTGTAAAAGTATATAGATATGGTGGAGAAGAGTTCGTTATAATTCTAAACCGAACAACACTAGAAGAGGCAAAAAAGAGTGTTGATAGAATCATAACAGAAACAAATGAGAGTAAACTTCTTTATAAAGGACACAATATACACTTAACGATAAGTGCGGGAATAGCCTGTTATAAAAGAGGCGACACACCTGAAACTCTTATAGAAAGATCCGACAGTGCTCTTTATGAAGCAAAAGACTCTGGTAAAAACTGTTTTAGTGTGAACTGTTAATATGGAAAATATATCTATTTTTGACATTATATCATTATCTCTTATTTTTATACTTGGAATAAAAGGGGTTATGAATGGTTTTATAAAAGAAGTTTTTGGACTTGTTGGCATTGTTGGTGGTATATTTATAGCTTCAAGATTTGCCGAACAGATGGGGAAATTAATTGATAAAAATCTTTATCAACTTGAAAACAGTGCTACATTATACTTAGTTGGCTTTATAGCAGTTTTGATTATTTTTTGGATTCTTAGTTTATTCATAGGCTACCTTTTAGAAAGTCTTATAAAGATGAGCGGATTAGGAGCAGTAGATAAACTTGCTGGTTTTATTGTAGGAAGTGCAAAAATATTTTTGGTATTTTCTATACTAGCCGTAACTCTTTCAAACATAGAGTTTATTAAAGAGAAAGCTAATGAGCATATGGAAAAAAGCTTTATGTACCCTATTTTTGTTGAAACTGGTGCGTATATAATTAAGATGGATAGTGAAAAAATCACTAGAGATTTAAAGAATACACTAGGGGAATGAAATGGCAGATATAGAAAACATGGAGTATGATTCTCTACTAGTAAAATTTAAAGATATTTTAAAACACAATAACCTTAAGTTTACAAAACAGAGAGAAGTTGTACTAAAAACTATGTACAATAATGATGATCACTTTTCACCAGAGAGTCTATATATACTACTTAAAGAGAGTTATCCTGAGCTCAATGTCGGTATTGCAACAGTTTATAGAACACTAAATCTTTTAGAAGATTCTGACATGGTTACATCACTATCATTTGGCTCATCTGGTAAAAAATTTGAACTTGGAAATAAACCTCATCATGACCATATGATATGTAAGTCATGTGATAAAATTATAGAATTTGAAGATGACGAAATAGAAAATAGACAAGAAGAAATAGCAAAAAAATATGGTTTTAAACTTACAAGCCACATGATGCAACTTTATGGCGTATGTAAAAAATGCCGAAAGTAACAGTAAAAAAGTTCTCGGTTTTATATCGTAGCTTTAGATAATATGAATTTAGATTGAGCTTTGCTTAAACTAAAAAAGAAATTAGGATATAAAGGAAAATTTTGATATTTGATAATCAATATGAACAGCAAAGAATAGAAAAAGCAGAAGCATTAAGAGAGTTAGGTAAAAACCCATATACTCACAATATAAAAAAAGACTCTACGACAGAAGAGTTTAAAAGATGTTATGAGTATGTAAAAAACTCTGACCCTATGCGTGATGAAAGCAAAGATAATACAGTCGTTGGAAGAATCAAGTTTTTAAGACATATGGGAAAAGCTGCTTTTGCTAAGATAGAAGATGAAAGAGGGATTCTCCAAATATATTTCACTAGAGAAAGCCTTGGTGAAGATTGGTTTAAAGCTGTGAAAAAACTTATTGAAGTTGGTGATATTATCAGTGTCACTGGCTTTCCTTTTGTTACAAAAACGGGTGAGCTTTCTTTACATGTAAAAGTTCTTGAACTAGCTACAAAATCAATAACACCACTACCTGAAAAATTTCATGGACTCACAGATAAAGAACTACGTTATAGAAAACGCTATCTTGATATGATAATGAACCCTAAAGTAAAAGAGACTTTTAAAATAAGAAGTAAAATAGTAAGTACAATTAGACACTTCTTTGAAGAGAGAAGCTTTCTTGAAGTCGAAACCCCAATGATGCATCCAATCGCTGGTGGAGCCAATGCGAAACCATTTGTAACTCATCATAATGCTCTAGGAATTGATAGATACCTTAGAATAGCACCTGAACTATACCTAAAAAGACTTGTTGTAGGTGGATTTGAAGCTGTGTTTGAGATAAACAGAAACTTTAGAAACGAAGGTATGGATATGACTCATAATCCTGAGTTTACTATGATAGAGTTTTACTGGGCATATCATACATACCACGACTTGATGGAACTCACAGAAGAGATGTTTACTGTTTTGCTAAAGCAACTAAAACTACCAACAAAAATCCCTTATGGAGATAGAGAGATAGACTTCTCTGAAAAATTTAGAAAGATATCTTATAAAGATTCTCTCATTGATATAGGCGGTGTTCCTGCTAATGTTGTAGAGACTAAAGAGGGAATTTTAGCTTACCTAAAAAGCAGAGGTGAAGAGGCAAATGTAAAACTAAGCCTTGGTAAACTTTATGAAGAGCTATTTGACCTTTATGTTGAAGAGAAGCTTATAAATCCAACTTTTATTGTAGATTACCCAATCGATATTAGCCCACTGGCAAGAAAAAAAGATGACAATCCAGATATCGCAGAGAGATTTGAACTATTTATAGCTGGACGTGAGATAGCAAATGGATTTAACGAGTTAAACGACCCAATCGACCAGTACAATAGATTCAAAAGCCAACTCGATGCAAAAGATGCTGGTGATGATGAAGCACATGAAATGGATGAAGATTATGTTAGAGCACTAGGTTACGGCTTGCCCCCAACCGCAGGACAAGGACTTGGCATAGATAGACTAACAATGCTCCTTACAAATGAGCAATCAATCAGAGATGTAATTCTATTTCCATCAATGAAACCAATACATGAAACAAATAATGATAAGGAAGATAATTAATGAGTATTTTAAAAAATGTAGATCCAGAAGTATATGGACTAATAACTAATGAATTAGAGCGTCAAACTAACCACCTTGAGATGATAGCAAGTGAAAACTTTACATACCCTGCTGTTATGGAAGCTATGGGAAGTGTTTTTACAAACAAATACGCAGAAGGTTACCCTTACAAAAGGTATTATGGTGGCTGTGAATTTGCAGACAAAGTAGAGCAACTAGCAATTGACAGAGCTTGTGAACTTTTTGGATGTAAATTTGCAAACGTTCAACCAAATTCTGGAAGCCAAGCAAATCAAGGTGTATACCAAGCACTTCTAAAACCATTTGACAAGATTCTTGGAATGGATCTAAGTCATGGTGGACACTTAACACATGGTAGCAAAGTGAGTAGTTCTGGTAAAACTTACTCAAGTTTCTTTTATGGTGTTGAGATGGATGGAAATATCAACTACGACAAAGTAAGAGAAATAGCCCACATAGTAAAACCAAAAATGATTATTTGTGGAGCTAGTGCATATCCTAGAGAGATTGATTTTGCTAAATTTAGAGAGATTGCTGATGAAGTTGGAGCTTTTCTTTTTGCTGATATCGCTCATATTGCTGGACTTGTAGCTGCTGGGGAACACCCTAGTCCATTTCCTCATTGCGATATCGTATCAACTACTACACATAAAACTCTAAGAGGTCCAAGAGGTGGACTTATCATGACAAATGATGAAGATATAGCAAAAAAAGTAAATAGTGCAATCTTCCCAGGTATCCAAGGTGGACCACTTGTTCATGTAATTGCAGCCAAAGCGGTTGGATTTGCTGAGAATTTAAAACCAGAGTGGAAACAGTATGCTAAAGATGTTAAAGCAAATGCAAAAATTTTAAGTGATGTTCTTATACAAAGAGGATATGATATAGTTAGTGGTGGGACTGATAATCATCTAGTTCTTGTTAGCTTCCTTGGGCGTGAGTTTAGTGGAAAAGATGCGGACGCTGCTCTTGGAAACGCAGGAATCACTATAAACAAAAACACTGTTCCAGGTGAAAATAGAAGCCCATTTGTAACAAGTGGTGTTCGCATAGGAAGTCCAGCTCTAACAGCTCGTGGAATGAAAACTAAAGAGTTTGAAATTATAGCTGGAAAAATAGCTGATGTTCTTGATAATATAGAGGACAATGAACTTCATTTGAAGATAAAAGCAGAGATGAAGGTGCTAGCAAATAACTTCGTTATATACGATAGAGCAACATACTAAGGATAACTGATGTACAATATTGATACTTCTCTTATAAAAATGTTAACCGATCATTATTGGATAAAACGTGATTCAATTGTTGAAAAAAGAAACCATAATGGACGTCTTTTCTTTGATAAATATGAAAAAGTAGATAAAACATTAACAAGTTCTATCATAAACCAACATTTAAAGGGTGAGATTACAGTTGCTCACTCTTTGATTAACTCAAGAGGCAAAGTTGAAAATATAGTTATTGATTACAATGGACGAAATACAGAACGATTTTGGCATAGAGCACAACTTCTTTTGAGAGAAGAAGGCTTTATCAACTTTACTGCCTACGAGAGTAAAACTTCTGGACATCTTCATGTTTACATACATAAAGGGCATACAACTCTGCAAGAGGCTTATCAGATAGGTAAAATGCTCTCAGCAAAACTTGCTCAAAGGTTACCAAGAGAATGGAAGGTATTTCCAAATCCAGACATTCCTAAAGAGTTCAACATATTAGCACTACCATATAAAATGTACAATAAAGAACGGGGAGCTTCTTGGTCAAAACACATGTAATGGCATAGATAATGCTTACCAATAGAGATATAATAATACAAGGGGATAGGGATGGAAGATAAAAACGAATTAAGTGATATTATTTTAGAAAAAGATGACAATAAATCAATGAAAGCTAAACGTATACTTATCATAGTAGCACTTTTTATAGTTGTATTTTTAGTAGTTTTAGTTGTTATGAGAGTAGTAAATAAACCAGACCAGCAACAAAACAATACTTCAAAACTTATATTACCCCCAAATTCAATCCAAAAAGTAATAGAACCTAAAAAAGAGGATGATCTCTTCAAGCAAGTCCCAATTGTTGAAGAAGAGGCTAAAAAAGAGAGCTTTGAAGAGATGGTAAAGAGTTTAAAAACTAAAGAAATTAAGAAGCAAGAAATTTTAGAACCAAAAGTAGAAGAGACTAAAAAAACCATAGAAACTGTTAAAACTCAAAAAAAACCAAAAGTAGTGACGTCTCCTAAAAAAATAACAAAAACTGCTAGTAGGACAGTAAAAACTGCATCAATAAAAAAATCAAATAATTCATCTGCAACAACTGGGGTATATGTTCAAGTCGGTGCAACTTCAAGATTAACTCCTGATAAAAAGTTTTTAGCAAAACTAGCTTCTAAAAGTTACGAATATAGACTTTTACCAATAGACATAAAAGGAACAAAAGTTACAAAAATACTAGTAGGACCTTATACTACTACTAGTGCTGCTAGAGCCGCTCTAGGTGATATAAAATCATCTATCAATAAAGATGCTTTTATATATAGAGTAAAGTAGTAAATGATTTACTCAAAAAAAATACTCTTTGATCAACTAACCCCAATAACAATCTTTTCAAAACTGAAAAGCCATTTTGGGGATGAGTTAACATTCCTATTTGAGAGTGCAATAAACTCTGAAGAGGGAAACTTTAGCTTCTTGTTTATTGGTGCTCGTGAAAGAGTCGTACATAAAAACAATAAAGCTATACATATAGACGAAAATGGAACACAAACCAATATAGGCGACAATCCGTTTAACTACTTAAAAAAAAGATACTCAACCATAGACCACGATAAGTATAAAAACTATGGGCAAATTAATGGTCTTGGTTTTGTAGATGGTTTTATAGGATATATAGGTTATGATGCAGTTAAAACATTTGAACCTCGTCTTAAATCTCATATGGATTCTCTTAAAAATGAAATAGACATACCTGATATGGACTTGATGAGACCAAAACTAGTATGTACTTTTTCTCACAAATCAAACACACTAACACTTCATACATTTTTAGATGAGTATAAAACTAAGCTAGATGAGATAGAAACACTACTACAAAAACCCCACAATTTTATAGAAATAAAAAAATCTAACATAGATGAATCTAAAGGCTCATTTGCTTTTTCAAAAGAGAAGTTTTTTAAGATGATTGCAAATTCAAAAGAGATGATACGAAGTGGAGATGTTTTTCAAATCCTTATGTCAAATCGCTTTACTCAGTACGCAAACATAGACAAACTAAGCTTTTATAGAATTTTGAGAAATAAAAACCCATCTCCCTATATGTTTCTACTTGAATACAATGACTTTGCTATTGTTGGAAGTTCTCCTGAGGTTATGGTTGGACTTAAAAACGACCATATAACACTAAGACCAATTGCAGGAACTAGAAAACGTGGTTCAACTTACGAAAAAGACAAAGCTTATGAAGAAGAACTTTTAAGTGATAAAAAAGAGAGAGCTGAACACCTTATGCTTATCGATCTTGGTCGTAATGACGTAGGTAAAGTAGCCGAGGTTGGTACAGTTGAAGTAACTGACATGATGCGAGTTGAACGCTACTCACACGTCATGCATATGGTAAGTGACGTTGGTGGAAAACTCGATAAAAAAAATGATATGTTTGACCTTTTTGCTGCAACTTTTACAGCAGGAACTATGACAGGAACTCCAAAAATAAGGGCAATGGAACTCATAAGTGACTTCGAGGGAATCAAAAGAAGTTTTTATAGTGGTTCGGTTGGCTACTTTGGTTTTGATGGCAATATGGATAGTGCTATCATGATACGAACTGCTTACCTCGATGATGAAAAAATAATTTTTCAAGCAGGTGCTGGAGTTGTAGCCGATAGTAAACCAGAACTCGAATACCTAGAAGTAACAAACAAATTAGGAGCGATGACTAGCTCGCTTAATGATCTAAAGGAATAACATGAAACTATTCTCAATTTTTGGGAATCCAGTTTCCCACTCTATCTCTCCTCGTATGCACAACCTTGCCTTAGAAGGTCTGCATGTAGAGGGTTGTTACATACGAACTCCCCTTAAAGATGGCTCAAAACTTATGGAAAAATTCAATACTCTTAAACTGGATGGTGCCAATGTAACAGTTCCTCATAAAGAGTTTGCCTACAAACTTTGTGACGAGCTTGATGAGTTTGCAAAAAAAGTTGGTGCTGTTAACACACTAGTAAAAAAAGATGGCAAAGTCTATGGTTACAACACTGATGCCCCTGGTTTCCACAAAGCCATAGAATCATTTGGTAAAATTAAATCTGCACTTATACTTGGAGCAGGAGGAACAGCTAAAGCCATAGCTACTATACTTAAAAAGAACTCTATACATGTAGAGGTTTTAAATCGCTCAAAAGGTAGATTAGATTACTTTTATCAAAATGGTTTTACAGCCTACAGTTGGGACGAATTTGAAGTAAAGTCTTATGACCTCATAATTAACACCACTTCAGCAGGACTAAGTGACAATTTACTTCCTATAGATGAAAAAATACTAAACACTCTTATGCAAAGATCAAAATTTGCTTTTGAAGTTATATACAATAAAGAGACACCATTTTTAAAACTAGCTAAGCAAAATAAGCTTACATGTAAAGATGGTGCCGATATGCTCCTGCATCAAGGCGTACTTGCTTTTAACCTGTTTTTTAACAATAAATTAGACAATAATGAGATAACAAACCATATGAAAGGGGCTTTTTATGCCACATGATTATCAACTTCTTATAAAAAACTTGCTACTGACTCCTGTAGCTTACAATCCAAATCAAGAGATTGTTTATAAAGGTGAGAAAAGATTTAGTTACAAAGAATTTCATCAAAGAGTAAAAAAACTAGCAAATGCACTAACAGATATGGGCGTAAAAAAAGGCGATACAGTTGCCGTTATGGACTATGATTCTAACCGATATTTAGAGTGTTATTTTGCAGTTCCCATGATAGGTGCAATTTTACACACTATAAACGTTCGTCTTTCACCAGAGCAAATTCTTTATACAATAGACCATGCTGAAGATGATATTTTACTAATACACAACGATTTTTTACCTATCTTAAATCAGATAAAAGGAAGAATTGATACTGTAAAAGAGTATATCATTCTCAACGAAGATGAGACATGTGAATATGAGAAAAAGATCTCTTCATGTAAAGATGAGTTTGATTTTCCAGAGTTTGATGAAAATACAATAGCAACTACTTTTTACACCACTGGAACAACTGGTATGCCAAAAGGGGTATACTTTTCACATCGTCAATTAGTCCTTCACACTCTTGGGACTATAAGCTCTATAAGTACAGTTGAAAATCAAGGTAGGTTTTCACAAAATGATGTCTATATGCCTATAACTCCAATGTTTCATGTTCATGCTTGGGGGCTACCATATATCGCTACCATGCTTGGGGTAAAACAAGTCTATCCAGGGAAATATATACCTGATGTTCTTATAGATCTAATAGACAAAGAGAAAGTTACTTTTTCTCACTGTGTCCCAACTATACTTCATATGCTACTGAACTCTCCAAAGATAAACGAAGTTGATTTGTCAAACTGGAAAGTTATCATTGGTGGTGCTGCACTTCCAAAAGCCATGTGTATTAATGCTCTTAAAAAAGGAATTGATATCTTCAGTGGGTATGGCATGAGTGAGACTTGTCCAATTCTTTCACTTGCTCATCTTAACGAGAGTATGCTTGAGCTTGATGATGAGACTCAAGCCGACATAAGAGTAAAGACAGGAAAAGCTACAGCTATGGTTGAACTCAAAATTGTAGATGAAGAGATGAATGAAGTAGCTCATGATGGTGAAACAACAGGTGAAATAGTAGTAAGAACACCTTGGTTAACAAAGGGCTACTTCAAAGACAAAAAGAACTCTGCACATTTATGGAAAGATGGCTATTTACATACTGGGGACATTGCCCACATAGATAAAAATGGTTTTATCAAGATAACAGACCGTGAAAAAGATATTATCAAAATTTCTGGAGAATGGGTAAGTTCATTGGAACTTGAAGACATTATAAATCAACACTCTGACGTTAGTGAGGTAGCTGTTATAGGGCAGATTCATGACAAATGGGGAGAGATTCCTCTTGGTCTTGTTGTGCTAAAAGATGACAGTAAAATTACCGAAAAAGAGATAGAAAAATTTCTTAAAGAATTTATCAAAAAAGGTATCATGACTAGAGAGGGCATGCTTGTAAAGATAAAATTTGTAAATTATATAGACAAAACAAGTGTTGGAAAAATCAACAAAAGAGAGCTAAGAGAAAAATACTCAATTAAACCTTAGTACGTAAGCTAAGTGCTTTTGAGAGAGAAAGCATATCTACATTTTCAAGGTGTACTCCAGTGGGTACGCCTTGGGCTATCTTTGTAAACTCTAAATCAAAATCTTTTAGTTTATCTTCTACAAAAATTATAACTGCATCATTTGAAAGAGATGGAGTTAAGGCAAATATTACTTCACTTATGCCACTACTAACAACCTCTTTTAATTTTTCTACACAATCATCTTCAAGACTATCAAGTACGAAATATACTCCATCGTAAAGATTGTTCTCTTCTAAGACCAATATATCTTTTGCACTCTCAGTAATACAGAGCTTACTACTGTCCCTATGCTCATCTAAGCAGATATCACAGATTTCATGTTCACTTAGACCTCCACATCTTTCACAGCTTCTTATAGAGCGTACGGCACTCTCTATAGCATTTGAGATTTTCATAGCATTAAAAGTATCATTAAGTATGAGATGATAAGCAAATCTTTGAGCAGATTTTTTACCCACACTTGGAAGTGAGCTAAGTGCTTCAACTAAATTATCAAACTTTTCTAGTTTCATTGTGATATATCTATTGAGAATCTATGCATGCCATCTATATACTCATAGTTTAATTCAAAATCATTTAGTTTTACTATATTTTTAACTATATAAAGACCTAATCCAAGCCCTTTTCTAATTTCACGAGAGCCTGAAACAAAAGGTTTATAGTACTCTTCTATAGATATGGGAAACTCTTTTGCTCTGTTTTCTATATAGAGTACATTATCTATAACATTTACATGGACTACTCTGTTATCTGCATACTTAATTGCATTGTCCATAAGATTTTTTATAGCAAGTGCAAAAGATTCAAAATCGGCTTTTAAAACTATACTTGAGTCTATATCAACCTTTACATGTAGAGCTTTTTTATCATCATCTAACATTAACATATCTATAGCACTGTCAATTATATCTACTAAATGATACTCTTTAAGTTGTAAAGAGTAGTTTCTTGAGACTATTTGTTCTATCTTTGAGAACTCATTGATAAGTAACTCTAGTCTCTCAAAAATACTAATCAATCTACCTTTTGCCTTAGTATCTTTTAACATTTCAGATACTATTCTACCCTTTCCGATAGGTGTTTTCAACTCATGCATGATGGTACGTAAAAACAGTTGACGTGAATGAATTAAATCTCTTAACTTCGAAGCCGCTCTATCAAACTCATTGGCTACTTCTGCTATCTCATCTTTTTTATCACTTTTGCAATTTATCTGCATATCGCCTGAAGCAAACTTTCTTATCTGTGAGCTTAACTCTTTAAGCGGTGCAATACTCTTCAATATAGATACGTACATAGAGATAAGAACAATAAATGCCACTAAAAAAGATATCCACAAAAAATCATCAGCTCTTTTTCTATATTTTGATTCTAAAAGTACATTTGATATCATATTATCTATGAATAGGTAATACCTATCATTGTATCTTATAGATGAAAATTTACCCAATTCAGAGTGTTTTTGAAAAACGACAACCCCTCTTCTAAGAACTGAGGATTTTAAATTTTGGTTTTTTACTCTTTTTAACCCAAAATTACTAAAATATTCATTGATTCCATGTGGAGACAAATTATTTCTATATAAAATAAAAATATAATTTATAGATTGTAGTTGTCTCTCTTTCATTGCTTTTAAATCTTTTTCACCTTGATACTTAAAAATAACTACAAAAAGCATACATAAAAGAAGTATTGAAAAGATAAAAACTAAAGTTATTTTGTTACTAAGAGAATTTTTTATCATCCTATAAGCTTATATCCTATTCCTCTTACAGACTGGATGTATTTTGGCTCTTTTGAACTATCGCCTATTTTGGCTCTTAAACGACCAATGATAACATCTAAGCTTTTTGAACCTTTATCTTTCAGTGATTTACAGTTGTAGACAAGCTGTTCACGAGAGATAGAAAAACCGTGTTGTTTTAGCATATACTCTAAAATTTCAAACTCAGCAGGAGTCAAGTTGATAGGCTCTTCTTTTAAAAATATCTGGTGTCTTTTTTCATCTAATCTAAAATCACTATCAGCCTTGCCCTCTTCTGGAGCATTTACTTTTTTGTATCTTCTAATTAGACTTTGGATTCTTGCATACATCTCTTTTGGATCGTAAGGCTTTGGCAAGTAATCATCAGCACCTATTTGAAGTCCAATAACTTTGTCACTTACATCACTTCTTGCACTTGAAATTATGACTGGTATATCATACTTATCTACCACTTCTTTACAGACTTCAAGTCCATCCATGCCAGGAAGTGTTAAGTCAAGTATGAGTAAATCGTAGTTTTTTATGCCTGCACTAAGCCCAAGATATGGGTCTTCGTAGTTTGTTATTTTTATGTTGTATTGTGCTAGGTATTCGCTTAGTATCTCTGCGAATTCTGTATCGTCTTCTATCATCAGTACATTTATCATCAAAATTGCCTTGTTTTTTTTGATGGCATTATACCATAAATAAGGAGTATGAGGGCTTACATGTAAACCCTCGTTACTGTTTTATGTCTTTAAATTTTTCTTTAACTCTATTACTTGCTCTTTTGTCAAAATCTTGAAAACTTTTTCCATATGATTTGCCTTTATAGCAACTCTTTTTGAGTGGTTTTCATCTGATTGTTTAATAAATGCTTTTTTATTAAAACCATTATCACTAATAAACTTCATCATCTTGCCTTGCTTTTTTGAGCCTCTAAGCTTTTTCATCTCTAGTTTCATCTCATCTCTTAAGATTGAAATTTGAAACTTCTGATCTTCAGTTAGCTTTAGGGCTGCAAGCATTCCACCACGCTGTCCCATCATCATGTTATCACTATGTTGAATCCTTTTTTGACGCATCTTGTATCCATGCCAACCCTTCTTTTGAGTTTGCTGTTGCATATTTTGCTGATTTTTCATGCCTTGTTTATTTTTCATTCCTTGAGCATTACAGTCACAATTTCCACCAAATGCAAATGCTCCCGTTGC
>CAZHBU010000002.1:26821-64375 GCA_964530865.1 uncultured Sulfurospirillum sp. | reverse complement strand
ACTTTTTAGAATTATGACTGGGGAAGACTGGACTGACCTAAGATATAATCTTTTAGAACACACTATACAATCAAATTTCATAGTTACTTTTTTTCATTCATCTTGGATGATAGTCTCTGCTTTTCTTTTAATAAACTTAGTTATTGGAGCAGTTATAAATAACTATGATCAAATAATGAACAAAGAAAAATAAACAATACTACATGTAGAGATAAACTCTCTACATGTAAAGCATTTTATTTTACTATCACTATCTTATCTCCGCTAACACTCACAAGTAAATTATCACCCTCACCTATTTCATCACTCAAAATCATATCAGCTAATCTATCCTCAACAAACTCATAAATAGCACGTTTAAGTGGGCGAGCACCATATACTGGATCAAATCCTGCTTTGGCTATTAACTGTTTTGCTTCACTTGAGAGTTTTATAGTCATATCTTTTTCTACTAACTTCTCTTGTAGCTCTCTAAATAGTATATCTACTATCGATGCAATCTGCTCAAGACCAAGAGGATTGAAAATAACTATGTCATCAAGACGGTTCAAAAACTCTGGTTTAAAGTTTCTTTTGAGCTCACTCATCACACTCTCATCACAGTTCTCAGGGTTTTCCATAATTTTGTCACTTGCTATGTTTGAAGTAAGAATGATAATAGTATTTTTAAAGTCAACCACTACACCTTTGTTATCTGTCAAACGTCCATCATCAAGTACTTGAAGAAGTATATTAAACACATCAGGATGAGCTTTTTCTATCTCATCAAATAAAATTACACTATATGGATTACGGCGAACTAACTCTGTAAGCTGTCCACCCTCTTCATAGCCAACATATCCTGGAGGAGGACCAACAAGGCGACTTACTGAATGCTTCTCCATATACTCGCTCATATCAAATCTAAGAAGTGACTTTTCGCTATCAAATAGGAAGTTTGCTAAAGCCTTTGCACTTTGTGTTTTACCAACTCCAGTTGGTCCTAAAAACATAAAACTTCCTATGGGACGTTCATTTGAGCTTAACCCTGCTTTGTTTCTCTTTATAGCTCGTCCTATCGAGTGAAGTGCTTTGTCTTGACCTACTACTTCAGCTCTAAGTCTGTTTTCAATGTCTAGTACCTTTTGCTTATCTGATTGCATCATTTTATTAACTGGGATTCCTGTCCACTTACTTACAATTGTAGCTATCATCTCTTCGTCTACACTGTTTTTTAGAAGAGTTCCCTCTTTTTCCATTTTTTCCCAATTAATTTTTAACTCTTTTTCTTTTTTTTGAAGCTCTGGAATTTTTCCATATTTAATTTCTGCAGCTTTATTAAACTCACTATTTTTTTCTGCAATATCTGCTTCTCTTTTAAGAGTTTCTATGTCATTTTTTAAAGATGACAAGGCATCAAATGTTGTTTTCTCATTATCAAATTGCATTGTAAGAGTTTGTTTATTCTCATTTAAATTACTCAATTCTTTCTCTATAGCTTTGAGTCTATCGCTATTTTTCTTACTTTTCTCCATCAAAAGAGCCTCTTTTTCAACCATAAGAGTGCTAATTTCACGTTTGACTCTACTCAAATCAGTTGGCTCACTCTCTATTTGCATTTTTAGCTCTGCTGATGCCTCATCTATAAGGTCTATCGCTTTATCTGGTAAGAATCTATCAGTTATGTATCTATCACTTAGTTTTGAAGCAGCGACCAATGCACTGTCAGTTATGGTCACACTATGGTGAACTTCTAAAGACTCTTTAATGCCTCTTAAAATCTGCAATGCTTCATTTATGCTAGGTTCATCTACTTTTACAGGCTGAAAACGACGTTGTAAGGCTGTATCTTTTTCAAAGTGTTTTCTGTACTCTTTAAGTGTTGTTGCCCCTATAGTATGAAGCTCACCACGTGCAAGGGCTGGTTTTAGAATATTCGCAGCGTCCATACTACCTTCACTCGCTCCTGCTCCAACTATTGTGTGAATCTCATCTATAAAAAGTATAATATTGCCATCTTTTTTCACTTCATTTATGACCGCTTTTAGTCTGTCTTCAAACTCACCTCTGTACTTTGCACCAGCTATTAAAGCAGCCATGTCAAGAGCTACTAAACGTCTGTTTTGAAGTGAAATTGGAACATCTTTAGATGCTATTTTTAGAGCTAATCCCTCTGCAATAGCTGTTTTACCAGTTCCCGGCTCACCTATGAGAATTGGATTGTTTTTTGTTTTACGGATTAGTATTTGCATCATACGGTGTATCTGCTCATCTCTTCCTATTACGGGGTCAAGCTTACCCTCATTTGCTAAGTTTGTAAGGTCAATTCCATACTTTCCTAAAGCCTCTAAGTTTTCATCACTTGTCTGTTTATCTATGGTTTTTCCACCTCTAATTGCCTCAAAATTCTTTTTTAAATCTACTAAATCAAAATACTTAGAGAATATCTCTTTTATAGGATTTGAATCAAGATTTGCTACTAACCAAGTGTCTACTGCTAGAAAACTGTCTCCACTTTTGCTCATTAAACCCTCAGCAAGATGAAGAGACTCTACCATCTGTTTTGAGATTTTTACACTCTCTTTTGTAACATTTGATGATGTTGGAAGTTTTCCTATATAACTTTTTATCTCTAACTCAATCGCTGCCTTATCTACGTTCATTTTGTTAAATAGTTGATTTAAAATAGAAGCTGAGTTGGTTACTAAAGCCCATACTACATGTAAAGGCGTAACTTCACTGTTTTTTGAGTGAAGTGCCAAACTAACAGCACTCTCTATTGACTGTGTCATCTGATGAGTCAATCTTTCAAATATGTTATTGTTGTTATTCATCTTATACTCCTCATTATTTTTTCCATATTATACAACTTTAGTCTATGACTGTCAAGTTTCTTTATTCTTTTTATTCATATACGGTTTTAAAATATCACTATTTTTACTCTTTATAGATTTTTTAGTAAAATTTCTATATAATCTACTTTTTAATAACGGAGATATAAATGAAACATCTGAAATTTGCTTCCATTGGTTTTGCTGCTACCCTTCTTGGTGCAACACTACTTCTTTCATCTGCTCTTATGGCAAAAGATGAAACAGCTACACAAGAGAGTCGTCTCTCATCGCTAGCAAAATTTACTAAGGTCTTAGGAACAGTTGAAAAATACTATGTGGATGATCTGAAGATACAAGAGATAGTAAACAAGTCCATTGAAGGACTTTTAGCAAATCTTGATGCTCACTCATCTTTTTTAGATACAAAACACTTTAAAGATCTAAAAATACAGACAGATGGTGAGTTTGGTGGACTTGGCATTACAATTGGTATGAGAGATGGTGCTTTGACTATCATCGCTCCTATGGAAGGAACTCCTGCGGATAAAGCTGGTGTAAAAGCTAGTGACATCATTTTAAAAATCAATAAAAAATCAACCCTAAGTATGACTATAGATGAAGCAGTAGCAATCATGAGAGGAAAACCAGGAACAAGTTTGACTCTTACAATTGTAAGAGATGGAGAGAGTAAACCTCTTTTGATCCCTATCACTCGTGATATAATAAAAATTGATTCTGTTTACACAAAAACTATAGAAAAAGAGAATATTTTGTATGTTAGAGTAATTAACTTTGATAAAAATGTAGTTAGAAAAACAAAAGAAGCTCTTAGTAAAAATAGGGAAGTAAAAGGTATTATTTTAGACTTAAGGAACAATCCAGGAGGGCTATTAAACCAAGCTGTTGGACTAACTGATCTATTTGTTAATAAAGGTGTTATAGTATCTCAAAAAGGTCGTTATGAAGACCAAAACAGTGAATACACAGCTACTGTTGCCGGAACTATAACTGATATACCAGTAGTTGTTTTGGTCAATGGAGGAAGTGCAAGTGCAAGTGAAATTGTAAGTGGAGCTTTACAAGACCATAAACGTGCTGTTATTGTTGGTCAAAAAACTTTTGGAAAGGGAAGCGTTCAAGTTATACTTCCAATTGACAAAGAGGAAGCTTTAAGACTTACAATAGCAAGATACTATTTGCCAAGCGGAAGAACAATACAAGCCGTTGGTGTTACTCCAGACATAGAAGTATTTCCTGGAAAAGTTCCTCACAAATCTAACGAATTTATGATAAAAGAAAATGAACTAAAGCAGCACCTAGAAAAAGAGCTAGAGAAAGTAGATGGCAAAACAAAGAAAAAAGAAAAAGAGAAAACAAAAGAAGAGAAGAAAAAAATCATAACACAAGAAGATGTACTAAATGACCTACAACTTAAAAGTGGCATAGACATCCTCAAAGTACTAAGCATAAAAAAATAGACAAAGGAAAGCAGGAGTGGAAAAACAGAGATTATTCTACGAAGGAAAAGCTAAAAAGTTATATGAAACTAAAGATGGAAACCTTCTTATATCTGAGTTCAAAGATGACTTAACAGCTGGTAATGCTGCAAAAAAAGGTATGGAAGAAGGGAAAGGTGCACTTAATTGTAAAATTAGCACTCAACTTTTTAAACTTCTTGAGAAGCATGGCATACAAACTCATTTGGTTAAAACACTTGATGATACCAATCAACTTATCAAAAAAGTAGATATTATTATGATTGAAGTAGTTGTTAGAAACATTGCTACTGGTTCACTTACAAAACGTCTTGGCATCAAAGATGGAACAGTTTTACCATTTACTCTAGTAGAATTTTACTACAAAAAAGATGCTCTAAATGATCCAATTTTAAATGATGAACATTGTATTATGATGGACCTAGTAAAGAGTGAATCTGACCTTGAAGAGTTAAAAAGACTTGGTCGTGAGATAAACTCTGTTTTAAAGAAGTTTTTTGAAGAACGTAGACTAAACTTGGTAGATTTTAAAGTAGAGTTTGGAGTTGATAGCGAAGGAAATATACTTCTTTCAGACGAAATCAGCCCAGACAGCTGTCGTTTTTGGGATATGGATACAAATGAGAAACTAGACAAAGATGTTTTTAGACAAGACCTTGGCAACGTAAAAGTCGCTTATCAAGAAGTATTAGACAGAATTTTAAAATAATAGGACATAAAATGAAAGTTATCGTAAATATACAGTTAAAAGAAGGCGTACTTGACCCTCAAGGTAAAGCAGTTCACCATGCACTAAGTGCTCTTAGCTTCAGTGAAGTAGACGATGTAAGAATCGGAAAGCAGATAGTTATGCAAGTAAGTGAAACTGACAAAGATAAAATAGTTACTAGAGTATCTGATATGTGTGAAGAGCTTTTGGCAAATACTGTTATAGAAAACTACGAGATAGAGATAGTATAATGAAAGTATCTGTTGTTGTCTTTCCAGGAACAAACTGTGAGATGGATACAAAATATGCTTATGAAAAGCTTGAGGCTGATGTAGAATTAGTTTTTCATAAAAATGATACTTTACCAAGTGATACTGATTTAGTAGTATTGCCAGGTGGTTTTAGCTATGGTGATTATCTTAGAAGTGCTGCAATAGCAAAGTTTTCTCCAATCATGAAAGACGTTATTAGTTTTGCAAATGATGGTGGAAAAGTACTTGGTATTTGTAACGGTTTTCAAATGCTTCTTGAGATGAGACTTCTTGAAGGTGCTATGAAAAGAAACTCCAACGTACACTTTATCTCAAAATATCATAACTTAAGAGTTATAAACAATGAAAACAAGTTTTTGCAAAAACTAAATGTCGGTGATGTTATAAACATTCCTATAGCTCACGGAGAGGGAAACTACTTTATAGATGAGCAAGGTTTAGAAAAACTTTACGATAACAATCAAGTACTTTTAAAATATGCTGATGAAAATGGAATTGATAAAAATCCTAATGGCTCTGTTGATAGCATAGCTTGTATCTGTAATAAAAACAGAAATGTATTTGGTCTTATGCCTCACCCTGAACGTGCTATTGAAACACTTTTAGGCTCTGATGATGGCATAAAAATGCTTCAAGGTCTTATGGAAGCCTAATGAAAAAACTTCTATTACTATTTTTTTATTTTACTACTATTGTATCTGCTCAAAACATTTATGATATCAACGAAACCAACCAAACAAATCTCACTACCATAACCCAACCAAAAGCACAATCTATCTTCCTGTCTTACGAAGAGATTCCTTCAAAAATATATATTGGAGAGATATTCCCAATAAAAGTAAAAGCGTTAATAGCAAATGATAATTTTGAGAAAATAACAAGTATTTTTCAAAACTCACAAAATCTAGAAGTTATCAACCCAAATGCTAAATGGCGATTGTTTAGTGATAACATATTTTATAATACTTTCTACATGAAAGCAACTAATGTTAATGCTAAACTACCAACTTTACATCTTAACATATACTTGAACTCTTACAAAATAGATAGTGGTATACTCAAAGCGTCTACTCCAAGTATCATAAAACTAAATGGAACAAAAGAATTTAGCGGTGTTATAGCCAAGTCATTTAAAATAAAAAAATATAAAACCACCCAGTTTGACGATAAAAGCCTAATTACAGTTTTAGAGATAGAGGCACAAGAAGCCAATCTTGATAAATTTAGCTTAAAATGGGTTATTCGTGATGGTATTGACTCTAGTAGTAATAATTTACCATATTTTAAGATATTTTATTATGCAATCATCCCTAATTTTACTAAAAATTTTATCTTTACATATTTTAATAAAACCACCAATAAATTTGAAAAAATTTCAATACCAATAGTTTTAGCAGATGATACTATTAGTACACAGATAGATTTAAATCCTGCCCAAAGTAGCTTGCAGATCTATAAAGATGGAGCTTATGCATTTATAGCACTGCTCCTTCTTGTTCTATTTATAAGAAGAAAAAAAATAGCATATATAATATTTTTAGTTATTCTTATTGGATTAGTTACCTATGACAAAAACCCACTAAATAGTATCAAGATAAAAAAAGGAAGTAATATTAAAATTCTTCCTAGTAAAAAATCTACTGTATTTTTTACCACAAATAGAACTCTTTATGCTCAAAAACTAGATATTAAAGACGATTATATAAAAATACTACTTCCTAATGGAAAAATAGGATGGATTCATGATAGCAAGGATTAGAGGAATATTTGTCGCAATTGCATTTGCTATAACAATTTTAATAGCAATTTCATTAATGTATATCTTTAACAATAAAAATCATATCATAAGAAAATACTTTACAAAATTGCAAACATTTTTTATGGATTTTACAACAAAAGTCATAGGTAGCCCTGATAAAAATGCACAACTCTATCTTCTTAATCATCAAAGTTTAATTGACATAGTTGCTTTTGAAGCCCAAGATGACAAAGACAAATGTTGGGTTGCAAAAAAAGAAATAGAAGATGTGCCATTTTTTGGACATATCATAACTGCCCCTAAGATGATTGCAATAGATAGAAAAGACAGACGCTCAATAATCAAAATAATAAAACTTAGCAAAGAGAGACTAAAAGAAGGAAGAGTCATAACTATGTTCCCTGAAGGAACTCGTGGAGATGGAGAGACTCTTTTAGAGTTTCAAAATGGAGCAAAGATACTAGCTGAAAAACTAAATCTCAAAGTACAACCTGTTGTCATAGTAAATACAAAGTATATACTTGATTCTAAAAAACTACTCTCAAGAAGTGGTGAAATTTCTATTATTTATTTAGATTCTATTAACCCAAAAGAAGATGAAAATTGGTTTAAGACTATGAAAGAAAACATGCAAAAAAGGTTAACCAATGAGCTGGCAAACTATACTAGCTATAGGTAGTGGTGGTTTCATAGGAGCCGTTGTACGTGCCTATCTCAATGGGTTTATAAACCGCAATGTTCCTCATGAGCTTCCTTTTGGAACTCTTGGTGTAAATGTTTTAGGTAGTCTAATCTTAGGAATTTTATTTGCTCTTTTTACTTATAGTGAACTATTTTCAACTCCAATGAAATCTTTTTTATCAACTGGTATGATGGGAGCTTTAACTACTTACTCAACATTTGCATTAGAAACTTTTTGGTTATTTAATGCGGGAAGTTTTGTTTTAGGATTAACAAATATAGTATTAAACGTAGTAGCTACTATCTTAGCTGCTGGAACTGGCTTTAAGACTATTGAATACTTTTTAAAATAATTGGACCTACTTTTGTTCTTATTCTTTGGGCTAAAGCTCTACATGTAGCTTCATCTTCATTATCTATCACAGGAAATTGCATATGAATTGTAGGTGTAACTCTTGGAAACTTAGGGCATATCTCTTTAGAGTGAGAACAGATAGTAAGAACTAAATCAAAATCACCATCTTCTACATCTTCAAGTACTTTAGGTTTTAATTGACTGACATCTATACCCTCATCAAGAAGAATCTTCATGGCATTTTCATTGATTATACTGTTAGATTCAAGACCAACCCCAACAAAGTCTATGTTTAAATTTTTATCAATATACTTTTTTAAAAGTGACTCCGCTAAGATAGCTCGACAAGGACTTCCAGCACTTAGTAACAAAACTTTCTTCATAATAAACCCTTATATTCACACTTAATTTAGTATATATGAATAGGCTTAAAACTATTTTAAATTGTATGCTAAATATTACCTATAAACTATAAATAAAAGTTATGTTTCTTAATGACACACTATAAAGTTGATATAATATGACTAAAGATATTTTATATATATTGCATAGCTTTAGCATTTTTTTAGCAAACTCTTGGTAAAATTGCCGAAAAACATATAAGGACTAAACGATGTCAAAACATCAATTTCAAACAGAAGTTACACAACTACTAGATCTCATGATACACTCTTTATACTCAAATAAAGAGATATTTTTAAGAGAACTAATTTCAAACTCATCAGATGCACTAGATAAACTAAACTATCTTACTCTTACTGATGACAATTTTAAAAATCTTGAGTATCAACCACGTATAGATATAGCTGTTGATAAAGAGGCTAAAACTCTTACGTTAAGTGATAGTGGAATAGGTATGAACGAAGAAGATTTGGTAGAAAACCTTGGAACTATAGCAAAAAGTGGAACTAAATCATTTGTTCAAAACCTAAGTGGTGACCAGAAAAAAGACTCAAATATGATAGGTCAATTTGGTGTAGGTTTCTACTCTGCTTTTATGGTAGCTAACAAGATAGAAGTTACTTCAAAAAAAGCTGGTGAAGAAAAAGCATTTACATGGATAAGCGAGGGTGCTGGAGAGTATGAAATCATTGAAACTGCAAAAAAGACTCATGGAACTTCAATCAAACTTTATCTTAAAGATGACGAGGTTGAATTTGCTGAGTATTATAGAATTGAATCTATCATCAAAAAGTATTCTAACCACATTCCTTTTGGTATTTGGATGGACAAAGAAGAGACCACTCCTGCTGTTACAGATGATGATGGCAAAGAGACAGAGTCAGAGAAAACTGAAATAGTAAATACACAAGTAAACAAAGCTTCAGCTCTATGGAGAATGAACAAAAGCGAAATAAAGAAAGATGAATACAAAGATTTCTACAAACAAATTTCACATGACAGTACAGATCCAATCCTTTGGACTCACACTAAAGCAGAGGGAACCATAGAGTACTCAACACTCTTCTACATACCTACAACTGCTCCTATGGATCTTTTCCGTATGGATTATCAACCTGGAGTTAAACTTTATGTTAAAAGAGTATTTATCACTGATGATGAGAAAGAGCTACTTCCAATATATCTTAGATTTATAAAAGGTATCATCGATGCTGAGGACTTACCTCTAAATGTTAGTCGTGAAATACTTCAACAAAACCGTATATTAGAAACTATTAAAAAATCTAGTGTTAAAAAAATTCTAGGTGAACTTAAAAAACTTCAAACTAAAGATAGAGAAAAATACGTAGAGTTTTATAAGACTTTTGGAAGAGTTCTTAAAGAGGGTCTTTATGGTGACTTTGAAAACAAAGACACACTTTTAGACTTAGTTATGTTCAAATCAAGTAAACGTGATGGTCTTGTAACTTTAAAAGAGTATAAAGAAGCTATGAAAGAAGATCAAAAGTCTATCTATTACATCACTGGTGAAGAAGAAGCAATACTTCGTAACTCTCCACTTATAGAGCAGTTTAAAGCTAAAAATATTGAGGTTCTTCTTCTTGATGAAGATGTAGATGGTATCGTTATGCCTATGGTAAATGAGTACGATAAGACTCCAATCAAACCAGTAAATAACTCTGACATTGATGAAGAGATTAAAGAAGACAAGGAAGAGACTAAAGAGAATGAAGAAAAATTTCAATCTGTTCTTGTAAAAATGAAAGAGATTCTAAAAGATGATGCTAAAGATGTTAAAATCTCAAGCCGTCTAAGTGACTCTCCATCAGTTCTTATTTATGATAAAAATGACCCTGATTTTCAAATGCAACAGATGATGAAACAGATGGGACAAGACAATCTTCCAACTGTAAAACCAATCCTTGAAATAAATCCTAAACATGAGATTTTTGAAAAACTTCTTACAAAAAGTGATGATTTACTTCTAAATGATGTATCTTTTTTACTTATGGATCAAGCTAGACTTGCAGAAGGAATGAAGATAGAAGATATAACTGGCTTTGCAAAAAGACTAAATAAAATAATAGCTAAGGCGTTATAGACTAGGAAGCTTTACATGTAAGGGAAAACCCTTACATGTAGAGTTTATTTTGTATATGGAACTAATTTATAACCTTGTCGAGTTAAATTTACAACTCCACCTTTTAGGTTAATTACATCATAACCTTGTTTACCAAGAAAATCTGAAACTGCTGTAGTTCTGTTACCAGTACGGCATATTAAAGCAAATTCTTCACCTTTTTTTACATAACTGCTAAGTCTATCTAAAAACTTTTGAGCATCATAGTTACCACGTGCATCAAAAAAAGTAATTTGTACAGAATCTTTTACAATTCCAGTTTGTTGCCACTCTTGTTCTGTTCTTATATCTATGATTTTAATTCCACTTTGAACTATATCTGGCGTCACGTTTACCGTTTTTACACCTGCTAACATAAAAGTTGAAATCATAAATAGTCCTAACATTATTTTTCTCATAAATCTGTCCTTATCACAATAAATTTATTTTAAATTCTATCTTATTTAAGTTAACTAGCACTTAAACTACAAGTTTAGCTTCTTTTAAAAACGGAGAATGTATATACTCTATCTTTTTTATCTTGTCATATTTTGCATAAGAAAGGGCAAGTCTGTCTTTTGCTCTTGTGGTTGCTACATAAAAAAGTCTTCTCTCCTCTTCAAGAGAACCACCTTTGCTCATGAGCTTTCTGTTTGGAAATCTGCCATCCATCAAATCAATTACATAGACTTGAGTAAATTCTAAACCTTTACTAGCATGAACACTAAGTAGATTTACTCCTTCACCTTCACTCATCTCATTGCTTCCAAGAGTAAGTGCATTTAAAAACCTCTCACTTGAGCTATATCCACCTGCTAAGTCTTTTAAAAGGTGACCTTTCCTAAAAATACGCCCTCTTGCCTCTTTTTTAGCCACTTCATCTACACTTCCATCTTTTCTTGTGGCTCTCTGTGTCGCTAAAAAATCTGCAATTTGACTAAATATTTCTGAACTCATGATATGATTTACCAATGTTTTTGGGTGTTTAATGCGAGTTGAATTTTGCATGTATTGATAAAACTTATATATAAACTTTGCCCCATCAACACTAAGCCTTGCATGTTTTAAAATTGGATTAGATAAAAATGCTTCATTAAAACCCTCATTGTAAAAACGACTTACACTTCCAAACTCATGACAATCATCAAAAAGCCCAAGTTGGTAGTTTTTAACTCTTATTTTAAAAGGGTTTGCTATATCTTTTGGATGAAAAAAGCCTTGATATATATCTCCATCCCCAAGTTTAAAAAGTGCTTCAAACAGCTCTTTTGAAAGAGCTGAGCCTACACCTTTGGCATACTCAAAAGTATGTATAAAAGCCATCATATCTTTAGAGTTGACTACAACGCTTATAAGGTCTATCATAGCCTTTACTTCACGAGAATCAAAAAAGCCAATGCCGCCTTTTCTTTTACAAGGTATGCTAAGCTCTCGTAAAGTTGCCTCTATACCATCGGCACTAGAGTTATTTCTAAAGATAACAGCAACTTCGCTATGAGGTGTATTTGAAACTTGTATTAAAGAAGATATAGCCTGATACTGTGTAAATAGTTCATTGTAAATAAGTAGTTTTGGAGCTTCACACTCTTCTGTTCTTGTAACTTCTAGCTTTTTATCATAAAGTCTTGGATTGTGTTCTATAACTCTATTTGCAAGAGAAAGTATCTTTGAAGTTGAACGATAATTTTTATTAAGTTTAAATATATTTGCACCTTGGTATCTTTTTCCAAATGAGCCTATAATCTCTATATTTGCTCCATTAAAAGCATATATACTTTGATCATAGTCACCTACACAAAAAAGTGATTTTTTATCGAAGGCATCTATGAGTGAGCCTTGAAGTGTATTTGTATCTTGATACTCATCGACTAAAACTTCACTAAACTTTATGGTGTCGTCTTTTTTAAGCTCTTCTCTCATCATGATAAGTAAGTCATTGAAATCTACATAACCGTACTCACGTTTTAACTCTTTAAACTCTTCAAATATATCTTCATAAATATCATAGTAAACCCCATGTTCACTGTCTTCTTCATGCAACCATTCTGTAAAACTTAAATCTACTGTAGAGTTTTGATAAAGTGAAAAAAGATCATACAAATATGCTGACTGATACGCACTCACAGGAGAATCGATATGGTCAAATCTACGTCTTGCATGTATGGTTTTGAGAAGCATTTTTAAATCTTTTGGCTGTTTTAGGCTTATCTTTTTGCCTAGCTTTTTTAAAAGTCTATAACTTACTGCATGAAAAGTACCTGACTCTATCTTTGAGACCGTATCTTTATCAAAAAAATGAGCAACACGTTCTAGCATCTCAGCTGCTGCTTTGTTTGTAAAAGTAAGAAGAAGAATATGCTCTGGTTTTACATTTTGCTCTTTTAAAAGATAGGCTATACGAGCAACTATGGTAGAAGTCTTTCCCGTTCCAGCACTAGCTATAATGAGATTTGAGCCAGCTTTTGCAGTAGCGGCTTCTATTTGTTCTTTATTTAGCCTAGTTAAGGGCATGTGTCTCCTAATATTGTATAATAGACTTCTTTCACACTACTAATTCAAAGTAGTTTTAAAATTTATAGGTACCAGTGAGTCTTAATCTTTTTTCCATCTATATATTCTTCTACATTTACAACTCTTTTTTTAGAATCACTTATCCAAACTTTATACTCTTTTCTTCCTAGTTTTATGATTATTTTATCTGCTTCTTTTATGTAGGTTTTTTTAACTAAATTTTCAAAAACTATAGAAAGTATATGTTCTGAACGAGGTAACCTTAAATTTTTAAGATCAATTCCATCATTCATAAATTGGTAAATTAACTTTTTTTGTAAAATTAATGTTGCAAAATAAGAGCCATTTTCACGAAACTGTGGAGTTGATATTAAACCTCTTAATATATAACCTAAAGGATTAATAAAATCAATTTTTGCACAAGAGTCGCCTATAATTGAAAGTATATTTTCATCTTTTTCTGCATTTTTATAGAAAACTGCACTCTTTAAACATACATCTTTATACTCTTTTGCTTTATAATCTCTCATTACATCATCATGGGTATATGCGAACAGATTTATATTTAGTAGCATAATAAACAGTAATAATAATTTCACTTTTCACTCCTATATAATTTTAATAATTTTTCAATCTCATCCGAACTAAAATACTCTAAATAAAGTTGCAGTACTTTTATGGCATCCTCTATTTCATTTAGTGCATACTTTGATTTTGCATAAATAATCCAAGCAGACTCTTCGCCTGAGCTTAATTCACTAGCTTTTTTAGACCAATATATACTTTTTTCAAATTTAGAGTCTAAAAAATAAAGATTTGCTAAACCCATAGCAGATTTAAAGTCTCTAGCGTCTTTAAAACTTTCTAAAAGTGCTTCTTCGCTTTTATTATCTTTTACATGTAAATATGATTTACTTCTTTTTATTGGTTTTATATTTTTAATTTTAATTATATTTTTTATCTTCGTTTGTTGTTTTTCTTCATAAAGAAAATTTATTTTAGGTGCAAGTTTAATTGTATCATATATTATTTTATCTATTTTTATTGTCTTTTCTACTTCTTTTATAGGTTTATACTTTTTTACTGATGGAACTTTTTTTACACTCTTTACATGTAAAGTTTTTTCAATTTTATCTGTTTTGTTTTGCATAAAAGCATAATAACCAATACAAAAAAATACAAAAACTACACTAATTATCTTTATGTATTTTTTTGTTTTTAAAACTTTTACTCTCTTTTCTAAATCTGCAAACTTTGAATCAGTCATGAATAATACCTAATTCTAAGGCTGCCATAGTTATCAAATCTGGATGAAGTTTTTGATACTTTTTTATAGTATTTTTCTTTGCATAACCTAATAACTTCATTAATACATAGAGAAGTTTTTTGATTGTTCTGAAATTACCATCACTATATTTGGCTATTTTTTTAGCGGCTGAGCTCGAAAACATAGATCCAATCTCACTATATGCACTAGACATCAAAGAGCTTTGTATGTAACGATGTACCTCATTAATATCAAGTTTGCCATAGTCAATTATGACTTTTGTTTTAGATTTAAAATATTTTTTCTTCAGGATAACTAAACCCTCTTCTCTATGCATAGATAATACAAACTGCAACACTTTTGTATCACTTAAAATTCTTATCAACTCGAACTGTTCTTCATTAAGAAGTTGTGCTTCATCAATAAAAATAGTATGTTTAGTATCTTTGTACTCTTCAACTATTTTATCTTTTAAAGTATTAAAACTTATATTTCTATCAAAATCTAAATCTTTTGCCTCATACAAAAGCTTTAGTAAGCCTTTAGTGTCAAAAAAAGGTTGGTCAATAAAAATTGTAAGTTGACTATTTTTGATTTTATTATTTAAAATTTTAAGAATATAACTTTTACCAACTCCCGGATCACCTATAAGAAAAATTAGAAATGCAGTTCTATTGTCAATAGCAATCTTTATTTTATTTTTTGTAATCTCAGCACTACTACTATCAAAATAGTATCTAGGATTTATATCGTCTCTAAAAAGCACTTCTGCTGAATCAAAATCTATCATTGAATTTTTTCCTTATTTTAAATAACTGACTTTAAAGCCTCATCTAAATTAGCATACTTAAAACTATAGCCATCTCTTTTTAGTTTAAAAGGTACTACAAACGATCCCTTTAAGAGAGATTCTGTACCTTCCCCGTATCTGATTTTTAGCATAGCTTCTGGTACATTTAGCCATACTGGCTTTTTTATCACTTTTCCAAATGTTTTCATAAACGTTTTCATATCTACACTATGTGGTGATACCAAGTTATAAGCACCTCTCATAGATACATCCTCTATAACTTTTTTAATCACTTCAACTACATCATCAATATGTATCCAAGAAAATGGTCGCTTTCCATCACCTGGTATTGCTCCAAGGCCAATTTTAAATGCCAATTTAAATTCATCTATAGCACCACCGTCACGACCCAAAACAACTCCTAATCTAAGCACAACACTTCTTAAGCCGAAATTTTCAGATTTTTTTGCCTCTTGCTCCCATTCTTTTATCAAAAGTGCAAGATAACTTGTACTTAGCTCCACAGAGTCATCTTCATGTACTAAATTTTCTTTATAAATTTCTACTGCTGAAGCTGATATAAAAAGTGATGGTTTATTTTTTAGATTGGCTATCTCTTTTATAAGTTTTTTAGTTGTTTCAATACGACTTACATAAAGCTCATGTTTATACATTTCATCCCATTTTTTGACTATAGGTGCACCACACAAGTTTATAATTACCTCACAACCCTCTAGTGAATTTAAAAGTGCTTTTGTATTTTTAAAATGTTCACGACCAACTCTAACTACTTCATATCCATGAGTAACTAAAAACCTTGATAGGTATGTCCCTATAAAACCACTTGCTCCACAGATTGCTATTCGCAAAATCATTCCTATTTTTTTGTTTATATTCTAACATTAATCAACTTTTCAAAACCTTTGAGGTATAATCGCGTCATTAAAAGATAAAAGGTATTTTTACAATGAGTGAAAAAAGCACAGTTTACAATCCTAAGATAGTAGAAGATAGCTACTACAAAATTTGGGAAAAAAGAGGCTACTTTGAAGTAGATGGTAACAAAAACATACAAGAAAAAGGCAAAAACTTTGCCATCATGATGCCTCCTCCAAATGTAACAGGAAGCCTTCACATAGGTCATGCACTTACATTTACTCTTCAAGACATTATAACTCGTTACAAAAGAATGGACGGCTATAAAACACTATGGCAACCAGGAACTGACCACGCAGGAATAGCAACTCAAAATGTAGTAGAGAAACAACTCTTAGCAAAAGGAACTACCAAAGAAGAATTAGGTCGTGAAAAGTTTTTAGAAAAAGTTTGGGAATGGAAAGAGATAAGCGGTAACCAAATTTTTCACCAAATGAGAAAACTTGGAGTTAGTCCTGCTTGGAGTCGTGAGAGATTTACCATGGATGAGGGTTTAAAAAGCTCAGTTAAAAAAGCCTTTGTAAAGATGTACGATGAAGGTATGATAATCCGCGGAAACTACATGGTCAACTGGTGTACACATGATGGTGCCTTGAGTGACATAGAAGTGGAGTATGAACAACACAAAAGCAAACTTTATCATATAAAATATCCTATTGAAAATAGCGATGAGTTCATAGTAGTAGCAACTACTAGACCAGAAACTTACTTTGGAGATACAGCTGTTATGGTTCACCCTAAAGATGAAAGATATGCTCATTTGGTAGGTAAAAATGTAATTCTACCACTCATAAATAGAAAAGTAAAAATCATCACAGATGAACACGTTGATATGGAGTTTGGAACAGGTTGTGTTAAAGTAACTCCTGCTCACGACATTAACGATAACGAAGTAGGAAAACGTCATAACTTAGAGTTTATAACTATCTTTGATGAAAAAGGTTTTTTAAACTCAGAGTGTGGAGAGTTTAAAGGACAAGAACGTCTTGAAGCTAGAGAGCCAATCATGGCTAAACTTGAAACTGAAGGATTTGTAGAAAAAGTAGAAGATTACGAAAATCAAGTAGGTCACTGTTATCGTTGTAAAAATGTAGTAGAACCTTACATCTCAAAGCAGTGGTTTGTAAAAAAAGAGATAGCAGATGGTGCAATCCAAAAAGTAAACGACCACCTTGCAGAGTTTTATCCAAGTCACTGGATAAACTCTTTTAACGCTTGGATGGATGAGCTAAGAGACTGGTGTATAAGCCGTCAGCTTTGGTGGGGACATCAGATACCTGTATTTTATTGTAAAGAGTGTAACCACGAGTGGGCTACTGAAGATAATACACCTCATGAGTGTCCTAAGTGTAAAAGCAAAAATATATTCCAAGACCCAGACGTACTTGATACTTGGTTTAGCTCAGGCTTATGGCCATTTTCAACTCTTGGCTGGGGAAATGATGGAGCATTTGAGGGTGAAAAATGGGAAACAAGTGATTTAGAAGATTTTTACCCTAACTCACTTCTTATCACAGGATTTGACATTCTTTTCTTCTGGGTAGCTCGTATGATGTTCCAAGGTGAACATACTTTTAAAGAGTTACCATTTAAAGACATCTATCTTCATGCACTTGTCAAAGATGAAAACGGTCAAAAGATGAGTAAATCAAAAGGCAACGTAATCGACCCTCTTGATACCATCGAAGAGTTTAGTGCAGATACTATCCGTTTTACTCTTGCAGTTTTAGCTGTTCAAGGGCGTGACATAAAGCTAAGTAACGAAAAACTAGAGCAGATGAGGAACTTTACAAATAAGCTCTATAACGCTTCCAAATATCTTCTCATGAATGCAGACTCATTTGCAAACTTGAGTGATATTGAAGTAAAAACAGATCTTGGTCGTTATATGAAATCTCGTCTACATGTAGCTACAAAAGAGGTTCGTGAACATATGGACTCTTATAGATTCAATGACGCAGCAACTACACTCTATCGCTTCTTATGGGGAGAGTTTTGTGACTGGGGAATTGAGCTTAGTAAGGCTGAAAAGTCAAGTGTTCTTGAACTTGGAGCTATTTTCAAGGAAGCTATGAAACTTACTCATCCATTTATGCCTTTTATATCAGAGTTTTTATATCAAGAGTTGAGTGATACTAAACTTGAAGATGTTGAGTCTATTATGGTTAAAAACTATCCTAAAAAAATTGAAAAAGATGAAGAGATAGAGAAGATTTTTGAACTTATAATTGAATCAATCGTAAGTATACGTCGCGCAAAAGCTACAATTGAGATGCCAGGTAAGATTGATAGTGTTTCAATAAAACTAAATGAAAAAGTAGATTTGACTAAAGCTATTCCATTTTTAAAACTACTTGGTAAAAGTGCTGAAGTATCATTTGTAGATACAAAACTTGAAGATTCTATCAGAGATGTTAGTGATAATTTGGAAGTTTTCATACCTTTAAGTGGTGTTGATTTAGCTCCAATTATAGAAAGACTTAATAACCAAAAATTAAAACTTGAAAAAGAGACAGCAAAATTAAATGGTATGCTTAACAATGAAAGATTTGTAGCAAATGCACCTAGAGAGGTGATTGAAACAAACAAAAAAGCTCTAAGCAATGCAGAAGATAAGTTAGCAAAGATAGATGAAGAGTTGAAAACTCTATCTTAATGGAACTTTTACATGTAGTAACTAATTTTTTAGTTGAAACTATAGGCTCTTTAGGTTACATCGGCATCTTTGCCTTGATGTTCCTAGAGAGTACCTTTTTCCCATTTCCTAGTGAAGTTGTGATGATACCTGCTGGTTTTTTGGCATACAAGGGTGATATGAACCTTTATATCGTTCTTTTGATGGGTATTTTAGGCTCACTTACTGGTGCGTTATTAAACTACTATCTTTCTAAAACTTTAGGAAGAAAACTTTTGCTAAAGTATGGTCACTATATCTGGTTTGAAGAAGATAAACTCATAAAAATGGAAAACTTTTTTAAATCTCATGGAGAAATATCCACTTTTAATGGAAGACTTATTCCCGTGGTTCGTCAATACATTTCACTTCCTGCTGGACTTTCAAATATGAATTTACTAAAATTTTCTATCTATACGACTTTAGGTGCTACTATTTGGGTTACTATACTCACACTTTTAGGATATGTTTTAGGAAATAATCAAGAACTCATCAAAGAGTATCTCAAAAGTATATCCATAGTTACTCTCATAACGATAGCTATAATATCAATAGTTTATATCAAATATAAAAAATAACTACTTTTTAGGTCTAAATGGCTTAATTATCTCTTCATTGCACTCAAGATAATCTGCTCCAATCAAATCTATACAGTATGGAACAGCAGGAAAAACTGCATCTAAGCATTCACGAATTGACTTTGGTTTTCCAGGCAGGTTGATAATCAAACTCTTACCACGAATTCCAGCAGTTTGACGTGAAAGAATTGCAGTTGGCACATATTGTAGGCTAACTTGACGCATAAGCTCACCAAAACCTGGCATCATTCTATCACACACAGCCTCAGTAGCCTCAGGAGTCAAATCTTTTGGGTCTGGTCCTGTTCCTCCCGTAGTTACGATTAAACAACAACCATGTGTATCAGCCATATCTTTTAATGCCTCTTCAATTAGCTCTCTATCATCTGGTATAACCTCATATATTGGTTCCCATTCACTAGTTAAATACTCATTCAAGGTATTGATTATTGCTTTACCAGACAAATCTTCATAAACACCTGCGCTTGCTCTATCTGAAAGTGTTAAAATTCCTATTTTAGTTTTACTCATAATGTATGTCCTTTATTTTTTATATAATATATTGTAGCAAATTCTTGGAAAAAACTCTTTACATGTAGTGAATTTATTATTTTATCTTTTTCTCCAAGGTAAACTTCTATCTCAATGCCTCTATCTTTTAAATTTTGTAGCTTTGTTCGATCCCACTCATAAAAAATCAGCTCTTTTAACTCTTCTAAACTGCCCTTGTTAAAATACTTTGACAAATCACTACTTGCAACATTTTCTAAAAAGTTTTTATAATACAGATTAGAATTTTTTCTAAAACTTATTATTTGAAGTTTCTTATACTTCTCACTTTTGTCCATAAAAAATGCAGGTGAGATTAATTGTAGTTTATCTACACGCTTTGTACATGTAAAGACATATTCTAAAGCCTTTTGAGCCCCATAACTAAACCCAGCAACACAAAAATCACCTCTACATGTAAACTCATCAAAAAGTTCACTCTCATTTTCTAAACAAAAGCCACTAAAATATTTCATCAACTATTGTCTTTATTTGAGTTTTACTTATACTCTCATCTTCAAAAAGCTTTTTTGCTATCTCTTCAAGTGGAGCATTCATACCAAGTAAAAACTTCTCTACTTCATCTTTTGCTTCATTTAAAATCATTGCTACGTCATCAGGGTAAGGTACAAGCCCCTTTCCCATACCATAAAGCTCACTCATGTTTTTTGCTATCTCTCTTGCCCTAAGCAGGTCATCTGTAGAGTTTGAAAAAGTCTCATTATATTTTATCTTTGTTATCGCTATTCCGGCTAGATAAACCTTAATTTTAGAGAACATCTGTGTCTTTGACTCTATCTCCATATCGAGGTCTTTTAGTCTATCATTTACTATGGTTATTTTATCAAAATCTATCTCAAACCAGTATGCACAAAGAGCTTTTGCAGCTTGGTAGTGAGATTGTATTTTCTTCTCTTCATCAGAAAAATTTAGTACTTTTCTCTTTCCTAAAAGTACCTTTTGACGAACAGCTACGAAATCTTCTTCGTTTATAACTTCTCTATTCTCTCTAAGTGCATTTATGGCTGCTTCATTTACTAAAGTTGCAAGTGCTGCCCCACTAAAACCTACACTCATCTTTGCAATCTTTTGAACATCTCCCTCAAAAGGTTTCCCTTCAAGATAGATACCAAGTATCTTAACTCTGTCGCTAATGTCAGGCATAGGAATAAAAACACGTCTATCAAAACGACCAGAACGAAGCAGTGCTTCATCTATAACTTCAATTTTATTTGTAGCTCCTATGACAATAACTCCACTACTATCTTCAAATCCATCCATCTGCGTTAAAAGCTCATTTAGAGTTGATTCTCTCTCATCATTTCTCATGCCACCTCTTGCTTTTCCAACTGCATCTATCTCGTCTATAAAAATAATAGAAGGTGCATTTGCTTTTGCATAAGAAAAAAGTTCTCGAACCCTTTTTGCTCCCATGCCAACATAAATCTGAACAAAACTTGCACCACTTTGGTAAAAAAATGGCACTTCTGCTTCTCCTGCAACTGCTTTTGCAATAAGTGTTTTTCCAACGCCAGGAGGACCAACAAGCAAAACTCCTCTTGGAAGTGTAATTCCCATTTTTTTGTATTTTGCCGAATTTTTTAAAAAATCAACAACCTCTTGAAGCTCCTCTTTTACTTCACTGATTCCAGCAATATCTGAAAATTTATGTTTTGAAGTCGTCGGCTTTATGATAGTTTGAGTAAAACCTGCATTTGCATAGGCACTATACTTTTCCTCTTGCTCTTTTTTTAAATCTGCTTCTCGTTTTTTTCTACCATATAAAACTAACCCAAAAATCATAAGGAAAAACAGACCAATAACAACCAAATCCCTCAAAAATGGATTCTCTTTTACACTCTCTACTGGCACATACTGAAGTAACTCTTTTATATCTACACCATCTTTTATGATGCTATATTTCGTATCAATAGTCCACAGTAAAACCTCATCAGCTTCTATTACTGCTTTTTTAATACTATGTGTTTCTAAAAGTGTTTTATACAGTTTAATGTCTATCACTTTAGTATCATCTCTTAACAATAGCACTAAAACCATCAAGATAACCATACAAATAGCCATTAATGAAACCATCAGTTTTTTAGATTTGAAATTTAGCATAATTCCCCTCTTCTTTTACCTTATAATCGTTTATAGTAACCCACTCTTTTAGTATATCTCGTTGTGATTCAATTAAAATTTTATTATAAAACTGGTCAGACCCTACAAACAAGCCATCTTTTTTCTCTTCTACTAAAATCTCTAAAGGTACTCTGTTATTTTGCCTAAACTCATGGTTTTTTTGAGCTACAAGAGCCTCTATATCTTTTAGTCTCCTCTTTGCAACATCACCTCTAACTTCTGGTTTCATTGTTGCACTTGGCGTACCATCACGCTTAGAGTAGACAAAAGAGTGTATATGTGTTAAAGGAAACTTTTGTAGTGTTGCATACGCTTCACTCCAAAGCTCTTCACTCTCTCCTGGGTGTCCAGTTATAAAATCTGTACCCAAAGCATATCCAAAGCCACTAAGCTCTTCAAACAGCTCTAAATCTCTTTTGACATTGTTTCTTCTTCTCATCAGTTTCAACATCTCTTCACTAGTATGTTGAAGTGCTAAATGCAAATGTTTTTCAAGCCAAGGCTCGCCCAAAATCTCTCTAAAACTATCATCTATCTGAATAGGTTCAATACTACCAAGTCTAATTCTTCGTACACCTCTAATTTTTGAAATTCTTTTAACTAAATTTCCTAAACTACTTCTCTTATCTTGTCCATAACTTCCTATGTTTGTTCCCGTTAGTACAAACTCTCCATAACCGTTAAAAGCAAGCTTACGAACTTGTTCAAGTATAAGCTCTTCATCTTGACTTCTAGCATCTCCTCTCACATAAGGAATTATGCAGTAAGAGCATCTAAAATTGCACCCTTCTTGAATTTTTAAAAAGGCTTTACTTTTTCCGAGATAGTCACCTACAATAGTTTTCTCTAGTGAGTTTAAATCTCCCATCTCAACAAAGCGTGTTTTTTCATTGAGTAGAGAGTTTATATTCTCTTTTTCAGAGTGCCCCATGACACCAAAAACTTTTTTGTCTTTAAAAAGGTCTTCCCCTTTACTAAAAGCCCCACAACCTGCAAGTATGACTTTTGTTCCTCGTTTGTTTACGCCATTTATGTAACTTCTTACTCCTGTATCTGCTCCATTTGTTACAGTACAAGAGTTTACAACAACTACGTCAGCTTTACTCTCATTTTGCGTTACTTCAAAATCTTTTAGATTTTGTACCATTATTTGAGTATCGTAGATGTTTGTCCTGCATCCAAATGTTTTAAAATATACTTTTTTCATTAAAAAATCAACTCTTTATCTATATCATCTCGTATTGAAAAACCACCTATGCCATCTGGCAATATAAACTTTATCTTATGATTAAAACTTTTTTTATCTAAAAAAAATGCTTCATAAAAATTTTGTGTTGATTTTATCTTATAAGTTATTGGTAAATCATACTTATGTAAAAGAGTTTCAACTCTTTTACTCTCTTTTGTTGTAAACAGATCAAGTTTTTGTGCCAATCTATTTGCCATACACATACCAATTGCCACAGCTTCACCATGAAGATATTTAGTATAGTGTGTCTCATTCTCTATAACATGCCCAAAAGTATGGCCGTAGTTTAAAACGGCTCTAACACCCTCTTCTCTCTCATCTCGACTTACAACATCTGCTTTTATCTTGACGCACTCTCGTATTGCATATTGCAAATTTTTTTCTACATGTAGAGAGTTGTTTTCAAGCCACTCAAAAAAACTTTTATCAAAAGTTACTGCCATTTTTATCATTTCAGCAACACCTGCACTAAACTCTCTTTTTGGAAGAGTTTTTAAAAAATCTGTTTCACAATAGACTGCACGAGGTTGCCAAAATGCTCCAACAAGGTTTTTCCCATATTTGTTATTGATTCCTGTTTTTCCACCTACGCTAGCATCTACCGCACTAAGAAGTGTTGTAGGAACTTGTATAAAATCTATACCTCTTTGATAGATAGACGCTACAAAACCTGTCATATCACCTATAACTCCACCACCAAGTGCTACGAGTACTGATTTTCTATCCATCCTTAACTCAAAACACTCTTCTAAAATCTGATTTATTGTTTCAAAGTTTTTGTACTTCTCCCCATCTGGAACGGTAATAACATGACACTCAAGAGCCTCAATCTTACTTAAAAGAGTCTCTACATGTAGCGCGCTTACAGTTGGGTTTGTAACCACTACGACTTTAGTATTTAGTTTGATCTTCTCTAGTTCATCTATGAATACTTTATAAGGTTTATCTTTTATTTTTACTTCTATTTGCATTATGATTCCTGAATTGGTATAAAAAGTTGGTAAGAGCCTGAAAGCTTAAAAAATAGCCTCTCCATATCTGTTGAAAAAACTGAAAATAGGCTTGACTCCATAATTTTACTATTGAATGGAACAAATTGCAAAACATCTTCTCTATTTCTTAGTTTTAACAATGGATTCCTCTTAGAATTTACTATTTCTACTTTTTGATTAAATAGTTTTGAGAGATTGTCAAAATGCTCTGCTAGTGAACTCTTTTCATTTGAATTATCTGGATTGAAATTATAAAGTTTTATGTTTAAATCTAGTTGAGCAGAAATATCAAATATGACTGCTGACTCTTTTTCTATATCCTCAGAATTACTACTAAGAACTACACCTTCATTAAGAGTAGAAAATCCCCAAGCTCCTATCTTAAAAACTGGTAGTTTTGATTGATACAACAGATGAACATGCTCCATAAAAAACATATTTGATGCCACTATCAAGCCTATATCTTTCTCTTCTAAGTCTGCTTTCATAACATCACTAACATCTCTATTGTAATAGTCTACCTCTACACTTATATGCTTATTATTGTAACTTTTGAGTTTCTCAAAAGAATTGGAGTACGTAGGATTTATTATCTTTACATGTAGCTTCATACTACTTATCTTTGAGTGAAGAAGGAGTGCATCATTGACTAGTTTATCAACATCTTTTGAACTCATCTTTAGCATATCAACTAAACAATAGATACTACTCCCAAATGGAGCGGGAAACTGTCCAAGTTCTCTCTTTATACTTCTATAAACACTCTGTAAAACAATAGGATCACCAACAACAAGAAGAACATCATTTGGTTGTATCATTAAGGTTGGGCGAGGAAGTATGAGTGAATTTGCTCTATAAATCCCTGAGATTTTCCACTTTTTTTGTACTATTGACGCTAAATGACGATAGACATAAGAACTTCCAATAGGAACTCTTATCTCCATAATTTCACCAGCTCCTAAACCAACATTTTGAGCAATGACTGGCATATCTGGTAAAAAATCTACAAATCTGGAACTAAGAACATCACGAGAACCAAGCATTTCAAGTCTGTTGTCCTCTATTTCTAACTCCCACCTATCTAAAAGAACAACTTGAACTTCTTTGTCTACAGTTCTTATGTTATTATAAGTTCCCATAGCATCAATTTTTTTAGAAACAATTATCATTATTTGATAGTAATCACGACTTAAAAGAGGTAAAAGTTTTTCAAAACTTGTTGGATCAAAATTGTAAAAAGTGAAATTATCTAGCTTTTTTGAAGGCACGGTTTTATCTCTATAAGTCACAACATCATAAGAATTATCGCTACTTGTACTATTCATAACTCTTTCTAAAAAATGTTTTGCTAAAATACCATCAGCGATTATAAGAATTTTTTTCATTCGTTCTCCATAGATTATTAAAGGATATTATAGCAAAATGAGATTTAAAATAGATAAGAGAGATGGAAATGCAAGAGCATGTACCATTCAAACAACACATAGTACAATCCAAACTCCAGTTTTTATGCCCGTAGGAACGGCAGGAAGTGTTAAAAGTTTAGATGCAAAAGATATGATTGAAGAGTTAGGTGCTAAGATAATTTTAGGCAATACATATCATCTTTATTTAAGGCCAAATGATGAAGTAATAAAACACTTTGGTGGACTTCATGGTTTTACTAAATTTCCAAACAGTTTTTTGACTGATAGTGGTGGATTTCAAGCTTTTAGCCTGAGCGATATAAGCAAAGCAGATAAAAATGGAATTATGTTTAAAAGTCATATTGATGGAAGTGAGCACTACTTTACACCTAAAAAAGTCCTTGATATTCAATACAATTTCAACTCTGACATCATGATGATTCTTGATGATTTAGTTGCCCTTCCTGCAACACCTGAGAGAGTAGCTCTGAGTATCCAAAGAACAACAGACTGGGCAAAGGAAGCTATAGAGTACCATGTTAGTCAAAAAGCTAATGGTGTAGGCTTAAACCAAAATATCTTTGCAATAATTCAAGGTGGAACAGATAAAGAGGCAAGAAAAATTTCTGCAACAGAGCTTTGTTCTTTAGAAGATTATGATGGCTATGCAATTGGTGGACTTAGCGTTGGTGAAGCAAATCAAGATATGTACAATACTGTAGAGTGGACAACACAGTTTATGCCTGAAAACAAACCTCGCTACCTCATGGGTGTTGGAACTCCTGAAGATTTGGTAGAAAATGTAGAACGTGGCGTAGATATGTTTGACTGCGTTATGCCAACAAGAAATGCTAGAAATGGAACTCTTTTTACCTCTTTTGGAAAAATAAATATAAAAGCATCCAGATTCAAACTAGATAAGAGTCCAATCGATCCTGAGTGTGACTGTCATACATGCAGAAACTATAGCCGTGGTTATCTTACTCATCTATTTCGTTCAAAAGAGTTGACTTATTTCAGGCTTGCAAGTCTGCACAATCTACACTACTATCTAAATCTTATGAAACAGATGAGAGAAGCTATACTAAAAAGTAAATTTAGTGAGTTTAAGAAAGAGTTTTACTCAAAACAAAGCAAAAAATGATATAATAATAGCAATAGACTTCTTCTAAATCCTCTGAGACTACAAGGGGTTATACAGGAAGTCTAATATATAAAATCATAAGGGACCATATGAAGATTAAACAGTTAATACTACTTGTTTTAGCAGTCAGCTTACAGGCGGAGACACTAAATGAAGTTTTAAATAATGCAATAGAAGCAAATCCTGATGTAAATAGACAACTCAAGTATTATGAGTCAGTATTGCAGGATTTAGAAATAGCAAAATCTGGAAACCTTCCAACTTTAGACTATCAAGGTAGTGTTGGCAAAGAGAGAACGAAAAGGGAAATTGGCAATAGTAGTATAGATTTAACCCACTATAATAACTCAATAACTCTTAAACAAAATATATTCAATGGTTTTCAAACAACTAGCGAGATAAAACAAAATGAAGCAAGAATCTCTTCTGCCGCATATTCTGTTATAGATAAAACAAACATATTAGCATACGACACTATAAAGTCGTATATTGAAGTTTTAAAAGAGAATGAATTAATAACACTATACAATGAAAATGTACTAAATCACAAAGAGATACTAAATAAAATCAAAGAGAGAACAGATGCAGGGATAGGAAGAAAATCAGAAGTTCAACAGACTAAAAGTCGTTTATCTCTAGCTTATGCAAATCTGATAGTTCAACAAAACAATTATCAAGATACTTTAACAAACTATCTTTTTAATGTAGGGCGTCACTTTGATGAGAGTAGTTTTATATTTCCAACTTTAGACTACTCATTTCCTAAAACAGTAGACGAAGCTACACAAATAGCAATCAAAAATAACCCTGCACTTAAAGTGATGTATTCAAATATCATAGCAAAAAAAGCAGAGTACAAAAAAAGTAAAAGCAGTTTTTACCCTATTTTAGATGCCACTATAAGCCAAAACTGGAGCGATAATGTAAATGGCGTATCTGGCACTAAAGAGAGTACAAATGCTTACTTAACACTAAGTTACAACATCTATAAAGGCGGTGCAGACGAAGCTCAAAAACTCAAAAAGATGACAGCCATACAAGAGGAAAATGAAGCCTTAAATAAAACAAAGAGAGATATAGTAAAAGCCACTAGACTTAGCTATATGTCCTACAAAACTTATGGAGCACAGATTAGTTACTTAAAATCACATGTAGCCATGGCAAAAAAGACCTTAGACTCTTATGTAGATGAGTATGGTCTTGGAAGACGTGACCTTCTTGCTATTTTAGATGCACAAAAAGAGTACAATACTGCTAGACAAACTCTAACAAGAGCAAAATATGATTTACTTATATCAAAATATAAACTTCTTAGATCAATGAATACTCTTTTAGAACAATTTAAATTAAATATTGCAAAAAAAGTTGATTTAGAAATCATCAATGATGAAATCTCAAAAAATGAAAACTTTTCAGTAGACAACATATGTGATAACCCACTAAATAAAGAAAAATTAAATCAATATGGATGTGAAAATACACCGAAAATAAACATAGGATATCTACTCCAAGAAGAGACAAAAAAAGACAAAATAGTAGCACCAATAAAAGTAGAAAAAACAGTAAAAATAAAAGCTATTAAACCCAAAAAAAATCAAAAAGTTGCCACAACAGATATAAAACTGAAAAATATAAATTTTATGGTTAACTCAAATATAATATCCTCTTATTCAATGGTTAACTTAAAAAAAAATATAAAACTTCTTGAAGATAGTGATTTTAGAACACTAGAACTGTATTCATATACAGACAATATAGGAAGTGTAAAGAAAAATCTAATCCGCTCTGAAGAACGTGCAAAAGAGACTAAAGTAAAACTTATTGAATTAGGTATTCCTAAAGAAAAGATAAAGATATTTATAAAAGGTAAAACAAACTTTATTGCAGATAATTCAACAAAACATGGCAGACTTTTAAACAGAAGAATAGAGTTTAAAGTTATTAAATAATAATGAAAAAAGTAGTGGCTATAACTTTAACAGTGATAGCTACTTTACTCTTTACAACATTTCAATTATATGCTACAAATGATGACTTTTTTATAGATACACAAACTATAGTCAAAGTTGAAAAAAAGTATGGTCCATTTGCCAAAGCTAGAGTTGATGCTCTTATAAAACTTATGAATTCCCTTAAAAATACCACAGAAAAAGAAAAACTTATAAAAGTAAATCAGTTTTTCAATCAAGTACGATATCAATCAGATATGAAAACATGGGGTGTCAAAGATTATTGGGCAACAAGAATGGAGTTTTTAGGTAAAGACAGGGGTGATTGTGAAGACTATGCAACTGCAAAATACTTTACACTCAAACAACTAGGAATTCCCACAAATAAAATGTATCTATCCTATGTAAAAGCAACTAAACAGAAAATTGCTCACATGGTTTTAACATATTTTAAAACAAAAAAAAGTATACCTTTAGTTTTAGACAACTATAACAAACGAATATTACCAGCAACTTCACGTCCTGATTTGATTCCAGTTTATAGTTTCAATGGTGATTCCCTCTATCTAGCAAAACAGAAAGGCCTAGGTAGAGAAGTTCCATCTGGAGTAGCAAAAAACAAAAAATGGACAAGACTATTACAAGATATCAAAAGGAATAAAATATGACACTTTTTAAACAAATAACCATCATTTTTTCGATGTTTATCGTACTCATAATCGGCTCAGTTATGTATCTTAACTTTAACTCAGCAAATCAATTTATACAAAATCAGCTATATACAACTTCTGAAGATACAGCAACATCACTAGGGCTCTCATTAAGCATGAATATACCAACCAATAATAATGACCTATCAACAATGGAAACTATGATAAATGCTATCTTTGATCGAGGTTATTATGAGTCAATTATACTTAAGGATATGGATGAAAAAGTTCTTATACAAAACAAAAACATCTTAAAGGTAAAAACTATTCCAGATTGGTTTATAACTAGTGTTAATCTCACAATTCCAACAGCACAGAGCCAAATCTCTGCAGGATGGATGCCTTATGGTGTTTTAAGTGTAAAACTTCATAGTGGGCATGCTTACTTACAACTTTGGAACATATTTATTGAAATTTTACAAACTTTTGCTATTTTAACCTCTATTATTTTTATAATACTATATTTTGTACTCAAATTTATACTAAAACCACTAAAAGGTATAGAGCAACAAGCCATGGCAATAATCAATAATGACTTTATTATTCAAGATAAAATTCCATTTACAGCAGAATTTAAAAATGTAGTAAATGGCATGAACAAAATGGTAGAAAAAGTAAAAACTATCTTCGATCATGAAGCACTTATGGTACAAAAGTATAATGATTTACTATATAATGATCAAGATACTGGCATGGGAAATAGAAAGTTTTTTTCACTAAGACTCTCTTCACTACTAAATCAACAAGATGCTACATCAAGCGGTACTATCATTATCTTTGTTCTTAATGATTTTGCTGAAACTAAAAAAATAGTTGGTTATAAAATACTAAGTACTTACATAAACAGACTTGCCGAACTTTTTTATGAAAGTACAAATACCATTGAAGAGAGAGTAGTAACCAGACTTAAAGACTCTGAATTTTCGATGATACTCCCTGAAACAGATTATAATCAAGCTCAAAAAATAGTAACTAATTTCCTGCAACGTGCGGATGATTCTTTGCCAAATGAACTTAGAAAAGTGTCAAAGTTTTACATAAGTGGTGGTGCAACTTACTTTGATGAAAAAGATAAACAAAAAGACATACTTGCACGTGCTGACTTTGCTCTCTCAACTGCAAAAATGAAGCATGAAACAAATGTACACTTCCATGAGATAAAAAATGATGAATCTTTAATAGAGCTTGGACAAGAAGAGTGGCATAAGCTTATAACCACTGCCATAAAAGAAGATGGAATAAAATTAGCTCTTCAAGCAGTAAAAGACGAAAAAGGAAAAATTTATCACAAAGAAGCTTATTTACGTATGAGTGATGATAAAGGAACTATCTATCCTGCTCGTGTCTTTATGCCCATGCTAAATGCTCTTAAACTAACAGATGAAGTAGATAAAAAAGTTATTAATATTGCACTTAAACTAGCTAATAAAGGTACAAGTATAGCTATCAATATAGCTAGCTCTTTTATAAAAAATAGTGAAAATCTATATTGGTTAAAAGATATATTTAAAAAGTCAACTGATTTGAATATTCAAATATCTTTTGAATCTAGTAATTATACAATCATACATAACTTAGATAGCTATATCAATTTTTCTAAGTTATTACAACAATATAGTTACCAATTTGGTATAGATAATTTCAACATAACAAATACTAGTCTAAACTATTTACAAGATTTGAAACCAGCATATATAAAAGCAGATAAGTCCTTTTATATTGATATGCACGATGAAGGTAAAAATAGCTCGTATGAGTCTTTTAATATCTTAACAAAATCATTAGATATCAAAATCATTGCAACTTCTGTAGAGAGTAAAAGCGAGAGTGATAGGCTAAAAGAAATCTCTATAAATCTAATGCAAGGTGCATTTATTGAGGAGCCAACTTTGTAAATATTTGGTTCTTTAACTCTTTAAACTCATAAATAGCATAGTGATATATCATATCTTCATGATGTAGAAATCTACCGCTAAAAGATGGTTCTATCACTTCAATATATCTATCTAGCCTATTTGCTATCTCTATTAGAAGCATCTCTTTATTTTTTTCAATAGAGAGGCTAATTAAAAAAGAGAAAAAGATATAAATATTATAAAAATTTTCTATAATCATAAATGATATTTTTTTAGAATCACTCTCTAATTGAGTCTCTAACTTTTCTTTTAAACTCATCAATTGAGTTAAAAGATTTTCATATTTTTTCAATTTTTTACCTTGAAATCTATACCATTTGGAATTTTTATAAAGTATATTTTTATACTCTACAGCTAACTTTTCAATTATTTCATCTATACTTGATATAATACTTTTAATACTGTTTATCTTATGTTCATTCACTTCCATATGTGAGTCATTTATCTGCCCACTTACATAGTCATCTAAAGTATCATCAACACTTGTAATATTGTGGCCATCCACTTCTAGCCCATACAGCAACTTTAGAACATGTATTTTGTGCTCTATGTCAGAAGAGTCAACTTCATCTTTGCACTCTCTAACAATCTCATCAAATGCTTTTACCTTAAGAGCTATATTATTCTCTTTTTTCTCATCAACATCTTCATCTTTTACTAAAAAAGAGCTGCATATTGATTCTAAATTATTTACTTTTGTTGTTAATTTTAGTACATTCATGTAAGTATTATATGAGAAGTTAAGTTAATTTTAAATAAAATAGGTGCATATAACTTATAGGATTTTTTAAATGACATCAAAAAAGGTTACAGATCCACTTTTAAAATGTTTAGTAATTTTCACAAAACTCCATAACAAACCATACAGTGCTGAAGCATTAACAGAGGGTTTACCAGTAACAGGAGGAACTAGTTCAATAGAGCTTTTCTCAACTGAGGGCTCAAAAGCACTATTTTCTAGAGCTGCTAAGAGAGCTGGTTTTACTTCATCATTGGTAAAAAAAACTTTAAAAGAAATTTCCCCACTCGTTCTTCCATGTATACTTATTCTAAAAGGTAGAAAAGCTTGCATATTAGAAAAATTTGACGAAGTAAATGATAGAGTAAAAATTATCTCTCCAGATATGGATAGTGGTGAGAACTGGCTCGATACTGATACTCTAAAAGAGCAGTATATCGGTTACTGTTTCTACTTAAAAAAAGAATTTGTCTCTGAAGATAGAACAAAAACTTATCTCATAGACAAAGAAAAATCACATTGGTTTTGGGGAACTTTACGCCGCTCAAGTGACATATATAGAGATGTCATCATTGCCTCGATTGTTATAAATCTATTTGTTTTAGCAAGTCCTCTTTTTACTATGAATGTTTATGATAGAGTTGTTCCAAACAATGCAACCGATACTCTATGGGTTCTTGCTATAGGTGTTGTCGTCATATATGTAATTGACATGTTTTTAAAACTAACACGTGCTTACTTTTTAGAAATTGCGGGTAAAAAGAGTGATGTTATCATGTCCTCTTTGATTTTTGAAAAAGTACTTGATTTAAAAATGGCAAGTCGTCCTAAATCTATAGGCTCATTTGCAAATAACCTAAAAGAGTTCGATTCTATTCGTTCGTTTTTTACCTCCTCCACTATAGCCGCTCTTGTTGATCTTCCTTTTACTATCATATTTTTAATTGTTATCTATTTTATTGCTGGCAATATTGTATTTGTACCAATTCTTATCTCATTAATCATCATCATTTATATGCTTTTTGTAAAAGAGCCTCTTCAAAAAAGTATCGAAAGTACCTATGAAGCAAGTGCCATTAAAAATGGTATTCTTATAGAAACACTCTCAGGCATGGAAACAGTAAAAACCATGAGTGGAAGTGGTTTAGCTCAATGGAATTGGGAAGAAGCAACAGGAGAAATAGCAAACAGAAGCGTCAAGACAAAAATCTTAACAAACTCCATCAATACTGTAACAGCATTTTTGGTGCAGATAAACACTGTCATAGTAGTTGTTATGGGTGTTTACATGATAAAAGAGATGGAGCTTACTATGGGTGGACTTATAGCAGCTGTTATCCTCTCTTCTCGTGCGATTGCTCCAATGGGACAAGTTGTTGGATTGGCTGCTAGTTATGAGCAGACAAAAACAGCTTATAAAACAGTTGAAAACATCATGCAGATGCCAGTTGAACGTCCAGAAGGCAAAAAGTTCGTTAGACGAGAAAGCATAAAAGGCGATATTGAATTTCAAGATGTAGTATTCGCTTATCCTGATGCTCAAAAAGGTGCACTTAATAAAATATCTTTTAAGATAAATGCAGGAGAAAAAGTAGGAATCATAGGTAAAAATGGCTCAGGAAAAACAACTATAGAAAAGATGATACTTGGTCTTTACGAACCAAGTGAAGGATCTATCTTAATTGATGGTATAGATATAAATCAAATAGACCCAGTTGATTTGAGAAAGAACATAGGTTACGTTCCTCAAGATGTTGTACTGTTTAACGGAACAGTAAAAGAAAACATAGTCTATAAATACCCTGCTATTGATGATGCAAGCATACTAAAAGCGGCAAAAATAAGTGGAACAGATGAGTTTGTTAATGCCCATCCTCTTGGGTTTGATATGCCAGTATATGAGAGAGGTGATGGAATCTCTGGTGGACAAAGACAATCAATCGCTATTGCAAGAGCTTTCTTACTAGATTCACCTATCATGATACTAGATGAGCCAACAAACTCTCTTGACAACTCAACAGAAGCAAGGATAAAAAAACTTTTAGCTCAAAATATGAAAAATAAAACTGTTTTACTTGTAACACATAAGAGTTCTTTATTATCTTTAGTAGATAGAATTATTGTAGTTGATAATGGAAAAGTAATGATAGATGGAGAGAAAAATAAAGTTTTAGCACAACTGCAAGGTAAAAATGGAGGTGCTAAATGAGTAAAAAAGACGAAATAGCAGCAATTAAGAGAGCAAAACAAGAAGCAAAAATTCTAAAACAAGAACTACATAAAAGTAGACTTGATGTTCATGACTTAAAATATATGTCTAGCCTTAGTGAAGCAGTACTACAAAAATCTCCAAAAAAATCTAAATATATATTGTGGCTTATTATTTTAGCTTTTGGATGGGTAATTTTTTGGGCTAGCCAAGCTGAACTTGATGAACTAACGCGAGGAGAAGGGAAGATTATTCCATTGCACCAACTTCAAATTGTTCAAAACCTTGAAGGTGGAATTATCTCAGATATACTTGTAGATGAAGGCGATATAGTCAAAAAAAATCAAGTAATATTAAAAATCAACAACACAAACTTTACTAGCTCATTTGAAGAGAGTAAACTAAGGCAAAACGAACTGAAAGCAAAATTTTTAAGACTAGATGCTGAGGCAAATGGTGATAAACCATTTAAGCATGATTATGAAAAAATGCTAGATTTATCAAAACAGATAGAGTATGAAAAAAGTCTATATCAAAGTAATAAAGAGCAACTAAATAGTTCACTCAATGTTGTAAAAGAACAAATAACTCAAAAAAAACAAGAACTTACAGAATTATACGCAAAGATAAAACAAGAAAAAAGAACTCTAAAACTTATGCAAGATGAAGTAAATATTACTAAACCTCTAGTAAAAAGAGGCTTAGTCTCAGAAGTGGAATTTTTACAATTAAGACGTCAACTAAATGGTCTTAAAGGTGAACTAGAATCTTCAAGATTATCTATACCAAGACTAAAGTCGCAAATAAAAGAATCAGAAAATAAAATCACAGAAATAAAACTAGAGTATAAAAATAGAGCAAAAAAAGAGCTAAATGAGGTAGTAGCAGAGATTTCAAGAATAGGACAAACAAATACAGCACTCAGTGATAGAGTTAGAAGAACCCTTGTTCGCTCTCCTGTTAATGGAACCGTACAACAGTTACTTATAAACACTATAGGTGGTGTTGTCCAACCAGGTATGGACTTAGTAGAAATAGTTCCCGCCCAAGACAATCTTTTAGTCGAAGCAAAAATAAAACCTTCTGATATAGCATTTTTACGCCCTCAGCTAGATGCAATGGTTAAATTAAGTGCATACGATTTTTCAATCTATGGTGGATTAAAAGGTAAACTAACAAATATTAGTGCTGATACAATCACAGATGAGAAAGATGAAAGCTACTATCTTGTGCGAATAAAAACTAATAAAAGCTATCTTGGAACTGAACAAAAACCTCTACCAATTATGGTTGGTATGACTGTTAGTGTAGATATAATAACAGGTAAAAAAACTGTTTTAGACTACTTACTTAAACCTATACTAAAAGCAAAACAGAGCGCACTGAGAGAAAGATGATAGTCTGTCTTTCACTAAACCAAAAATTTTTAAATAGATACCCAGAATGTCTACATGTAAAAAGTGAAAAAGAGTTAGATGAATTAGAAAACTTTATTCTTTTGCTTGATTTAAAGGCAATAAATGAAAAATATTTTTTTGAATATATGAAATTATTGCCTAAGTGTAAAGCTATATTTGCCCTCACATGTAACCCTGACTTTACAGAAGGAACCCATCTTCTTTCTCTTGGAGTAAAAGGTTATGGAAATATAAATATGTCAAAAGCAACAATGCGTGATGCACTACATGTAATTACAAAAGGCAATATATGGCTTTACCCAGAATTTTTACAAATGATGATAACAAGTTTTAGTAAAAATCTACACGAAGTAAATCAAGAAGAGCTAAATCTGCTCTCAAGAAGAGAACAAGAAATAGCTAATCTTGTAAAAAAAGGTCTTAGCAACAAAGAGATAGCCAACCACTCAAACATCACAGAGAGAACAGTAAAAGCTCATCTAAGCTCTATCTATGAAAAACTTAAAATCAAAGATAGAGTTGCATTAGTTATCAAATTAAGCTAATAACAAATGAAATTAGCTTGGGTCGACTGGTATATTTTGTTCTATAAAGATGGTAGCTGTATCAGTTCCATCTGTAGCAGTATATTGATCAAATCCAACTTTACTACTTATAGCTTCTTGTGTCCAAACTCCATCTGAATTATCTAAAGTAACATGATCATTAGTGTCACCAGATATATCTAATATATTGCCATTATCTGTTATATCAATAACATCTTGTATATCTAAAGTTATGTCTTGATTATTTGCTCCCAAATCAATATTTTCAATATTGTCTACATTATTTGAAATATTATCAAAATCTAATGTCATAGCTTGATCAATAAGAAGTGTATCTGTTCCACTAAGTCCATCAATCTTGTCACCATCTTGATAAACTATAGTATCATTTCCTAATGTGCCATTAACCACATTAAGTACAGTTAAATCAATATTTACTGTATTCGTAGCTGTATCTGCATTTGAACCTTCTGTTGATATTGCATTAATACTTAATGTATGTGTTATAGTTTGGGTTACACTTGGAACATCTAGAGTTATATTGTCTAAATCCCACCCTGTGATATCAGATGTTGTAGATCCCAAAGAGGCAGTAAATGAATGTGTACCATCTGACAATATTGCATCAATAGGAATACCTGAAATATTCAATGATAAACTTTCAGAACCATCAGTATCAACCAAACTTGAATCTACTTTAATAGCAATAGAGCTATCTTCATCAGCTGAAATAGCTGTTATATTTGCCAACTCTACTGTTTCATAATCAATAGAATGTATAAGATAATCATTGTCTCCTGCAGTAGCAACAAATTCTATTCTATCGAAAGATGAACTATTTGATGGTTGTATCGCGATAACAGGATCTATGCCATCAGTTGAGCCAAAATTACTACTAGTACCAACTAAAACACCATTTTTATAAAACATATATGTTGCTTTTTCTCCAGAATGTAACCAAGCAAACGAAACATTTACTGAAGATATCTCCTGATCAAAATCAACAATTAACTTTTCCGAACCTACTCCATCTTTATAACCTAACTCTGAATTTGCACCAGATGCATTACCGCTTACACCAAAACCCCCATGATTCGTAGAATGTACTATACTTATTGTTGAATCAGAACCATTTGGATGATAAGCAGTAACTGTAAATCCATTATTTGTATCATTAACATTATTTATATTAATAGTATGATTTATAATATTCCCAACATTTAC
>CAZHBU010000002.1:26584-26721 GCA_964530865.1 uncultured Sulfurospirillum sp. | reverse complement strand
TATCATTAACATTATTTATATTAATAGTATGATTTATAATATTCCCAACATTTACGCCTAAGTTTGGAGTATCCGCAACTGCATTTACTGTTACATTTACAGTTGCAGTTGCTCCTTCAACATTTGTGTAAGTGAAT
>CAZHBU010000002.1:7990-26484 GCA_964530865.1 uncultured Sulfurospirillum sp. | reverse complement strand
GATTGAGGATTTACTGTTACATTTACAGTTGCAGTTGCTCCTTCAACATTTGTGTAAGTGAATGAGTCAGTTCCGTTAAAGTCTGCGTTTGGAGTATATTTTACTGTTCCATCAGCATTAATTGTAACTGTTCCATCTGAACCTTGAGTTACGCTTGCTACTGGAGATTTTGAGCCATCTGCATCTGTATCATTTGCTAATACATCTATATCTACTGCTGAATCTTCATCTACTAAAGCTGTATCATTTACTACTACTGTTGGATCAGATTGAGGATTTACTGTTACATTTACAGTTGCAGTTGCTCCTTCAACATTTGTGTTATTATTATCTTTAATAGGAATATTCACCAATTCAAAGCCTACTCTATCAAGGTCATAAGAAGTATCTTCAAAATCTAATCTATCATGATAATAAGCATTACTTAATCCAGTAGCGTTATTTATACCATCTTCACCGGCGGCAGTGCCTTCTTCATCATTTGCTAACAGGGCTTCTACTTCGTCTATGGCACTTTGTGTATCTGTTAAAGTTACTTCTGGAGTATATGAGTTTAAGTAATCTTCACTTAAAGCTAGTGAAGTGTTTCCATCTATAACAATCTCTTTTCCATTGTTTAAAAGAATTGTTGCTTGGCTTGATGCCATTGCGTCTATAGTTTCATTTTCATGAATAACATCACCTTTTGAGAGTATTTTTACTGCTCCATCTTGTGTTGTTACTTTTACTATTCCAATTATCTCTTTTACTATTCCTATGACTTTTGACATGTTATAGCCTTTATGTAATTTTTATTACTGTTATATTACTACTTTCATGTCTTTAAGTCTATTGTACAAAGGTACATATTGTAGGAAAAAAGTTGAAGATTACTCCATCTTTTTTAATGTTTATGAATATTTTAAGTATCTATTCTTTTTGCTACGTATTTCAACCAAAAAAAACCAAATAGTCCTGCAAACAGTGAAGCTACTAAAATACCTACTTTTGCCTGAAATATTAGTTCTAGATTTCCTAAAAATGCCAAATCTGCAACAAATATTGACATAGTAAAACCAATACCACCGAGAAATGAAACACCAAGAATTTGACTCATAGTACTTCCAACTGGCAGTCTTGCAATGCCAAGCTTTATAGATAGCCATGAAACACCAAAGATACCCAAAACTTTTCCTAGTATAAGACCTGCTATGATTCCCAATGAAACTGGTTTAACTATAGTAGTCCCTAGAGAGCTAAAGTCTATTGCTATACCTGCATTTGCAAGTGCAAAAAGAGGTATGACAACTAAAGCAACGACCAAGTGCAAATCATTTTCTAATCTTGCTGATGGTGTCCCTACTGAATCTATCTTGTCTTTTATGTTTTGTAAGATTGCTTTTTGTTTTTCATGCATTGTGTGATCTTCACCAACTTCGTACTCATCATACTTATCAAGCAACTCTTTTGTATTTTTAGTGAAATTTGACGGATGAAGTTTTGGTTTTGAAGGTATAGCCATAGCCGCAATTACACCTGCTATAGTGGCATGAACACCTGATTCGAGCATAAAAAACCACATAATGAAACCCATTATAAAGTATGGTAAAATCATATGAATTCCAACTCTGTTAAAAAGTATCATAACTAAAAATGACCCACTAGCTAAAAGTAAAGGTAACATGTTTATGGTATCGGTATAAAATATAGCTATAACTAAAACAGCACCAAGATCATCTACAATTGCTAGAGCCACAAGAAATGTTACAAGTGTAGTTGGAACTCTTTTACCTAAAAGAACCAAAGCACTAATAGCAAAGGCAATATCTGTTGCCATAGGGATTCCCCATCCAACTGCACCCTCGCCACCTGCATTGATACCAACATAAATCAGAGCAGGAATAACCATGCCACCAACAGCAGCCAATATTGGCAAAATTGCTACTTTTATGTTTGAAAGTTCACCAACAAGAATCTCCCTTTTTATCTCTAAACCGATGATAAAGAAAAATATTGCCATAAGACCATCATTTATCCAATGATGAATACTGTTTGATAGTTTCCAAGAGCCTACATTAAAGTCTATATTTGTATGAAAAAAGTGTGCATAACCATCTGCTAACGGACTATTTGCAAGTATAAGAGCAAAAACTGTCATGAACATCAAAACTAAACCTGTAGTTGTTTGCGCATGCAAAAAGTGTTCAAATGGTGTAGAAACCTTGTTAAAGGCTTTCTCCCATGGGGCGTATAGCTTTTTCATATTAATTTCAACCTCTCCAATACTGAAGCCTCATGAGCTCCTAAACCTTCTGTACGTGCTATTAGAGCGCACTCTTTTCCAATCTCTTTTATGCCCTCTTGACTCATACTTATGATAGAAGATTTCTTCAAAAAGTTTTCTACACCAAGTGGAGAATAAAACTTTGCAGTTCCTCCTGTTGGTAGAGTATGATTTGGTCCCGCTATATAATCGCCAATCGGCTCGGGGGTGAATCTACCCATAAAAATAGCTCCCGCATGTTTTATCTTAGGAAGCAAATCAAAAGGATACTGCGTCATTACCTCAAGATGCTCTGGTGCTATCTCGTTCATAAGATTTACAGCCTCTTCCATATCACGTGTCACTATGATAGCTCCACGCTCTTTTATGGAAGCCATTGCTATCTCTTTTCTATTTAGTTTTTCTAGCCACTCATATACTTTTTTACTAGTTTCATCAGCTATGCGTTGTGATGGTGTAATCAAAATTGAACTTGCCATCTCATCATGCTCTGCTTGACTTAGTAAGTCTATAGCTAAAAAGTTTGTATCACTACTCTCATCTGCTAAAATTCCTATCTCACTTGGTCCTGCGATCATGTCAATATTTACTTCACCAAAAACAAGTTTTTTAGCAGTTGCAACAAAAATATTACCCGGTCCTGTTATTACATCTACTTTTGAGATAGTTTTGGTACCATAAGCCATAGCTGAGATTGCACTAGCTCCTCCAACTTTATAAGCTTTTTTGATGCCACAAAGATGCATAGCTGCTAAAAGAAGTGAGTTAAGTTCATTGCATGGTGCTGGTGTACAAACTACTATCTCTTTTACTCCAGCTACTATTGCAGGAATTGCATTCATAAGAAGGCTACTTGGATAGGCAGCTTTCCCTCCGGGAATATAAAGACCAGCTCTATCAACTGGAGTCACTTTTTGCCCTAAAACATTTCCATTTTCTTCATAGTCTAACCAAGAAGTTGGTTTTTGTTTTTGATGATACGCTTTGATTCTATCATACGCAAGTTGTAGTGCTTTTTTAAGCTCAATATCAAGCTCATCATAGGCTTTTTTCATAGACTCACAAGATATTTGCAACTCTTCATCACTCTTTGGAGTCCACATATCAAACTTTTCTATGTGTTTCTTAAGAGCTTCATTGCCATCTTTTTTTATCTCAGAGATTATATCAAGAACTATTTTAGATACATTGTCCATGTCCATATGTCCACGCTTTAGTAACTCTTCAAATTCTTTTTTAAAATTTTTATCTTCTGTTTTTATCTGTTTCATATTTTCTTTCATACCTCTGCTTCATCGATTCATTACCCAATACTCCACCTTGATGAATATATATGGGTGTTCCTTCTAACCCTTCTACATGTAAGAGAAACTTTATCCATCCAACTGGGTCATACATCAAATCGAATGTAATTCCCATATCTTCTTGTAACTCTTTCCAAAGCTCATAAGACTCTTTATACAATTTCCCATAATGATACTTTTTTTGAGAACTTAAAATAATAGGAAAAGAATCTTCACTTATCTCTTTAAACTGCTCTTTTAAATACTCATCATCACCAACTGTACTACATGTAAAAACTCTAAACGGTAGATTTTTTTGTAAAAATAGTGCCGTTGTTCCCGTTCCTGATGGCAGATATATATATGGGTTTTCAATACCCTCTTTCTCTATATCTTTTTTTAACTCATCAGCTAAGACTTTTACACCAAACTCTGCCTCTTTTTGTCTTCCACCCTCTTCTACAATCAAGTCGCTATTACTATTATACATGTAGGTATCTTCTCTTCTTTGTAAACTCTCTATAATCTCCATATCATTTTCTAAAGCATACTTGTAGTTTCCTACAGGATTTTGTTTTAAAAAGTCTGGTATATGATTACAAAAATATACAAACTTCCAACCTCTCATACGAGCCATAACAGAGAGTGAATACATAGCATTTGATTGGTTTGAACCGTACGAAACAACACGCTTTACATGTGGAAATTTTTGGTTCAAAAACCAGTGAAATTTTCTAGCTTTATTACCAGAAAAGTCTACATGTAAAGCATCGTCTCTTTTAACATATATCTCCCTACCTCTAAAAGTATGCTTCTCAAAAGGTGAAGGAGAAAATGTCATTTAGTTCCTATTTAAACAGTTCAAGTCACTAAAAGCACGATTCAATCTAGCTATAGTAGCCTCTTCAGCTGCTCTTAACCATTTTCTTGGATCATAGTACTTTTTGTTTGGCTTATCGTCACCATCAGGGTTTCCAATTTGGGCTTGAAGGTATGCTGAGTTTTTCTCTATATAACCTTTAGTCCCTTCCCAAAAAGACCACTGCGTATCAGTATCAATGTTCATCTTTATGACGCCATACTCTATAGCTTCTCTTATATCAGCTAACTCACTTCCACTTCCACCATGAAAAACAAAATTAACAGGCTTTTCAGAAGTAGCAAACTTCTCTTGTATAAACTTTTGAGAGTTATCTAGTATTTTTGGAGTCAAATGAACATTGCCAGGTTTATATACACCGTGAACATTGCCAAATGAAGCAGCAATGGTAAAATTAGGGCTAATTGCCATCAACTTTTCATAAGCATAAGCCACATCTTCTGGCTGAGTATAAAGTGCTGAGTTATCAAGATGTGTATTGTCTACTCCATCTTCTTCACCACCAGTACAACCAAGTTCAATCTCAAGTGTCATACCAATTTTACTCATGCGTTTATGATACGCTTCACATGTAGCTATATTCTCTTCTAAACTCTCTTCAGAGAGGTCAATCATATGAGAGCTATACAGAGGCTTTCCAGTTTTTTCAAAGTGAGCTTCACTAGAATCAAGAAGAGCATCTATCCAAGGTAGAAGCTTTCTTGCAGCGTGATCAGTATGAAGTATAACTGGTACACCATAAGCCTCAGCTACAGTATGTACATGTAGAGCTCCACTAATAGCTCCCAAGATTCCTCCATCAGTGCTATTGAGACCTTTTCCGGCATAAAACTGTGCTCCACCGCTTGAAAATTGAATTATAATAGGAGAGCCTACATCTTTTGCAGATTCTAAAACAGCATTTACAGAACTTGTACTTACAACATTTACTGCTGGAAGTGCATACTGATTTGCTTTTGCTACTTCAAAAACTTTAGTAACATCATCACCACTTAAAACTCCTGGTTTTACAAAATCAAATAGTGCCATGTTGTACCTCTTATTTCATAACTATTTTAGCTTTTTTTCTCAAATCTTTTGCTTTTTTAGCAACATCTTTACGGAATTTTTCCATTTTTAGTCCATTTTCAATCTGAACTTTTGCATCAGCAAATTTAACTTTTTCTCCACCTTTTTTGTCTTCTGTTAAAATTACATGGTAACCAAACTGAGTCTTAACTGGAGTTTTTGTAACTTCACCTTTACTTTGACCAAATGCAGCTTCACTGAAAGCTCCTACCATTTGTTTCTTATTAAACCAACCTAAATCACCACCATTTGCACCACTTGGTCCTGTTGACTTTGTTTTTGCTAATTCTATAAACTTTTTTGTTAAAGCTTCGCCTTTAAGTCCACCAAGATCTTTAATGATTACTTTTGCAGTTGCTTCATCTGCAACAACAATATGTCTTGCTTTTGCAGTTGCTGGTTTAACAAACTTGTCTTTGTTTTTATCAAAATATGCTTTTGCATCTTTTTGAGAAACCTTAATTTTTTCAAATACTCTCTTCATCCAAATTTCAAGTGCTAAATCACCTTTAATAGCCTCTAAAGTTTTTTTATACTCTATATCTTTTTCTATACCTGACTTAAAAGCCTCTTTTGCTAAGAGTTTTCTCTCAATTGCTTGGTCAATAACTCTTTTTTGTTGCTCTGGTTGTAGTGTTTCATACTTAGCTCCAGGCATTGCTCTCATAAGGCTTGCTATATCTTTATCTGTAACTTCAACACCATCTACTGTTGCATATACTGCTGCATTTAGACTAACACCCATCGCAATTGTTACCAAACTTCCTATAATAACTTTTCTCATACTATTCCTTGATCTTAAATTTGTACTATTTTACTAATGTTTCAATTAAAACTTGATTATATATCATAAATCTAAACAATTAATTAACATTTTGGTACAATACTAGCAAAATATTTTCTCTGCTATAGTAGTAGCTTTAGCTGAAGGGAATTTAGCTTGTACTTGTTCAAGCTAAAGGAGAAATAAGATAAAAAAAGCCACCAAAACAGAAATTAGTGAAATAAAAAATATCTTTATAAAAAATTATACTGATGCCGTCACTGAGCTTAACTATAAAAACCTATATGAACTCATAATTGCTGTTATGCTATCGGCACAATGTACTGACAAAAGAGTCAACATCATAACTCCTGCTCTATTTGAAAAATATCCTGATATTCAAAAGCTTAATAATGCAGATTTAAATGAAGTAAAAAACATCATAAAATCTTGCTCATTTTTTAATAACAAAGCAGTAAATCTAATAAAAATGGCAAACAGAGTTATAGAGCATTACAATGGAGAGATTCCTCTAAATGAAAAAGATTTAATTACCTTAGCCGGAGTTGGACAAAAAACTGCTCATGTAGTTATGATAGAGTATGCTGGTGCAAATCTTATGGCTGTTGATACTCATGTCTTTAGAGTAGCTCATAGACTTGGTCTTAGTAGTGAAAAAACTGCAATAAAAACAGAAAAAGAGTTAACAAAAAAATTCAAAAATGATCTGCACATACTCCACCAAGCAATGGTTCTATTTGGACGTTATATATGCAAAGCCATTAAACCAAAATGTGAAAGTGAATGTTTTCTAAAAGACTATTGTAAAACAAAAAAAAGTTTTAAAGTAGGATAAAATAAAATGAAAAATGTAATAATTATCAAAAATGCCAAAAATGGCACAAAAATGTCACATTTTTATTGTATAATTTCTACAGGAAGAGGATCTTTACACTTATCCACAATCCATAATCCGCTACCTCTTCCGAATTTTCCAATTTATGAACTATTATTTGAGATTATATACCCTTTTAGGAATATACTATCTATTAGATTTTCAGTTAACTTATTTCTCACACGTCTAACTAAACTTCTAAGTGTAGGAATAGGTATATCTTCGCTGTCCCATACATTTTTTAAAATATCTGCATATGAAACAATACTATTTATATTTGCAACCATATAAGCAAAAATTTCACCTTCTCTTTCAGTAAATTTCACCTTCTCTTCCAAGAAAAACAACTCTTTTGCTTTAAGATTGTAAGTATAATTTTCACCGAGCTCAATTATCTCCCCACTAATCTCTTTTTGCTCTTCTTTAAATCTAGATACTGCCATTCTAATAGTAATATTGAGCTGATTTTCATCTAAAGGTTTAACAATATAACCATATGGTTTTGTCGCTTGTGCACGTTGTAACGTTTCACTATCACTATGTGACGTAAGATATATTACGGGAATTTTGTGCTGTTTTTGAATAAGCTCTACAATTTCAGTTCCATCAGAACTACCCTTAAGCTTTATATCCATCAATACTATATTTGGCTTATACTTTTCAACATAAAAAATAGCCTCTTCAGTGGTATTAGCCACCTCATCAACTATATATCCAAATCTTTCTAAACCTTGTTGAATATCCATTGCTATGATAGTCTCATCTTCTACAATAATTACATGAATATTGTATTTTAACCCGTTACTGTATCTATCCATTTAATTGAACATCCTTCTGAATTTTTCTGTAAAGCTGGTGAGGGTTGTTGTCCAAATAAAGATATAACAGCCTCTCTTAAATCTTCACCATTAACACTTCTTGCATCGTGCCAATTATCGTCCAATCTACCATGGTAATAAAGCTCTGCAGATTCATCAAACAAAAATATATCGGGCGTACAAACAGCACCTAGTGATTTAGATACACTTTGATTAACATCAACAAGATATGGAAAAGTTATATCGAACTCCTTTATCTTGTCACGCATATGAGCAGGACTATCTTCCGGGTAATTTGGGTGTATATTTGGGTTTATAGCCACTGTATTTATATCGAGCTTTTTTGCAAACTCAGCTACCTCTTGAAGTCTTTCCCAAATAGCATTTGAGTATGGGCAGTGATTACACATAACAGCTATAATCATTCCACCTTTGCCAAAGTTTTCTTTTGAACTGAACTCTTTTCCAGCACTATCTTCTATTACAAAATGCTCTAGTTCTTTTCCTAACTCTATCTCAGTTGACTTCATTAATGCCATAAATTATCCTTTCTACAACTTTGCTAATTCTCTTTACTGAATCTAAATCACACTCTTCTCTAAGAGAGTGAGGAAATCTTATTGTAGGTCCAATAGCAACTGCTTCAATCTTTTTAGATTGTCTTTGTATAAGTATACCACACTCCAAACCAGCATGTATCGCACAAAAACTTGCATCATCATATACTTTTAACATTTCAGATTTAACAACATTTGCAAAATCACCAACATCAGGAACCCATGGCTCATGTCCATCACTCTGGCTTGTTTTACAACCTATAAGCTGAAAAAAGGATTCAGTTTCACTAGAAAGAGTAATCAAATCTTTATTTTTCATTGCTCTTGCAGCACAATCAATTTGTAAAACTCCATCTTCCATACGAACAACACCTAGATTGATACTTGTTGATGGTATATTTAAACTTTTATCAAAGCCTCTTACTCCTTGAGCAAAAGCATTTAATGCTTTAACTATCTTTTGTCCATCTTTTATGTATTCTCTTTTATATTCAATTTTTTCTACGCTTAAAGCACTATTGACTAACTCTATCTCTTTACATGTAGCTACTACTGCTCTTGCATTTTTAGATATGGAGTTTCTTACCTCTCCACCTTCTACATGTAAGAGTTTCAAATCATGTTTTTCTAACTCTTCAGCCAAAATTTTTATAGCTGAATCTATACCTTTGTCTATGTCCACGCCAGAGTGTCCACCAACTAAATTTCTAATACTAATTTCATAAATTTTTTCATCTTTATCTAAAGGAAGATACTCTAAAATAAGCTTTGAAACTATATCTGTGCCACCTGCACAACCTATGTATATCTCTCTTTCCTCTTCTCCATCAAGATTTAAAAGTTTGTGTGATGTTAATTCTAACTCTAATCCTGAAGCACCTATAAGTCCAACTTCTTCGTCATTTGTAAAAAGGCACTCTAAATTATCAAACTTTTCCATAACAGAAAACATAATTGCCATTCCCATGCCATTGTCAGCTCCAAGTGTAGAGTTCTTTGCTCTTAAAATTCCTTGCTCTTCAATCAACTCTATTTTAGATACATCTCCTAAACAGACCATATCATAGTGTGACTGTAAACAGACTTTTGGTGTACCTTTTTGGCAAAGTATGTTTCCTGCTTTATCAAAACTTACTTTATAGCCTAAATTCTTAGCAATATTTATAATTTTTTCTTTCATAACATCAGTTTTGAAACTACATCTTGGTGTTGCCGTTATTGTTCTAAAATACTCTAATACTTTACTCATCATATTCCTTATCAATGTTTAAAACATATAATGGTATTATAACCACCATGAAAAAGATATTAATTTTAATTTTACCATTTTTATTTAGCGGTTGTCTTTATGTAAACGACAGAGGTATAGATACTCATTACTACAATAACTGTAAAGAGTATTATGACAGTATGGGTATTTACCACAAAACATGTGATGAAAACCTCATAGAATTCCAAAATTTAAAAGACGCAACCAAATAATGAATTTAGATAGCATAAGATATGAAAAAAGTAAATGTTTTAACTGGAAAGACAACAAAGTACGTAAATCCATAGTTAATAATCTCCCAATGATAGATAATTGCTTCATAGAGCTAAAAGAGAAAGTAACCCTTACATGTAAAGATATTAGCAAAGAAGATATGGACAAAGTACATCAGAGTGCTTTAGGTCTTCGTCCTTGGAGAAAAGGACCTTTTCAAGTATTTGATACTTTTATAAACACAGAGTGGAAAAGTTTTATAAAGTACAATCTAATCAGACCTCATTTTAATCTAAAAGATAAGATTGTAGGCGATATTGGTTGTTCAAATGGCTACTATCTTTTCCGCATGCTTGAGGATAAACCAAAAAAAATAGTCGGTTTTGACCCAAGTGCACTTTGTAAAATGCAATTTGATTTTATTAATCACTTTGCTAAAACAGATATAAAATTTGAGCTTTTAGGAGTAGAACACTTACCTTTTTATGAACACAAATTTGATATACTTTTTTGTCTTGGAGTTCTTTATCATAGAGCAAATCCAGTCAACACACTCAAAGAGCTATGTAACTCTCTAAATAAAAATGGAGAAGTCATTTTAGATACCTTTATGATAGACGGTGATGAGCCTTATGCCCTTTGTCCTGCTAAAACTTACTCAAAAATACCAAATATATACTTTGTTCCAACCATAAAAGCACTTCAAAACTGGAGTGAAAAAGCCAAATTTAGCTCTTTTGAAGTACTTGAAATAAAAAAAACAGATACGAATGAGCAAAGAAGAACAGATTGGATACTAGGAGAGAGTTTGGGTGACTTTTTAGACCCTTCTAATCCTGAAGTAACAGTTGAAGGATACCCTGCACCAAAACGTGTCTACGTTAAACTTAAAAAGTAATTTACCGATATTAGAAATATATACTACAAAAGCAAGGAAGCTTTATGGCTGAAGAAGCAGTTCAAGAAATAAAAATTGAAGATGACAACATTGAAGAAGATTTTAGTAATGCCTTTGGTGATGAAGAAGAAAGAGAATCTCTTCATAATATAGATGAAAAAAAAGAAGACCTAAAGACTCACTCAAAAATACGCAGTAATCTTTGTGGAACAATCATAAAACTCGATACTGGATATTCTAAAACAACACTTCAAACTACAAAAGAGATGGTTTTAGATGACTTAGGATTGATTCATAGTGGATTTGTCTTTGGAGCAGCTGATTATGCTGCTGCAGTAGCAGTCAATGAACCAAATGTTGTTATCATAGGCTCTCGCTCCAAGTTTTTAGCACCTGCTAAAATAGATGATTTGATTGAGTTTGAAGCAAAAGCAAAATTTGAAGATAGTAGAAAACGTGAAATAAAAGTATCTGGTTTCATAAATGAAGTCAAAATATATGAAGGAGTATTTCAAGCTATTGTACTAGAACAGCACATCTTCAAAACTAAAATAAAAAACGCAGGACGTTCATATCGTTAATTCTCTCTAAATCATATTTAACCACATAGGTAAAACTCTTTGTTCGGCTTTTACACTTGTTGGTTCACCATGCCCTGGATATATAGTCCAATTTTCTTCTACATGTAAGAACTTTTCAATACTCTTCTTCATGTCATCAGGACTACTATAAGGAAAATCTACTCTACCAATAGAGCCTTTAAAAACAAAATCTCCACTAAAAAGTGCATCTCCAATAAGAATAGCACTGCAACCTGGAGTATGTCCTGGAAAATGAAGGTATTTTACTCTAATACCATTTATATCAAACTCTTGGTCACCCACAACTAAAGTATCAGCCTGACTTGGTGGAGTTCCTTGTCCGAAAGGGTCATCTTTTAACATAAACTCATCATCTTTTGGAACATAAATAGGGATATTTAATTTCTCTTTTAACTCCTTATTTGACCAAACATGATCAAAATGTCCATGAGTATTCAAAATTGCAACTGGATTTTTTGTATTTTTTAAAACCCAATCAGTAGCATCCATGCCTGGGTCAATTATAAAATCTTTTCCATCCACTTCTACTACGTAGCAGTTTGTTTGGTACATTCCCATTGGCTCATAAACAATTTTCATAAATACGCCTTTTTTTATTTTTATTATAGCAAAATTTTAATCTTAAATAAAAAAGTTACTATTAAAAGAATTTATTAATATTTTCTTTAGTATACTATCATAATGAATAAATATACACTAATAGAAAATTATCTTGTCAAATTTTTAAAAGACGAAGTTTTAAAAACTGGTCTTAAAAATGCAGTGATTGGACTTAGTGGAGGCATTGACTCTGCTGTAGTTGCTGTTCTAGCTCAAAAAGCTTTTGGTGAGAACTTTTTAGCAGTTATGTTGCCTAGTTCTAGTTCATCTCAAAGTAGTTTTGATGATGCTGATGAGCTTTGCAAAAAATTTGATATAAAAAACCGTTCAGTATACATAGGTAACTTAGTAGAAACTTACTTCAAAAATGAAAAATTATCAAATCTTAGAGTGGGTAACTTTAGTGCGAGAATGAGAATGTCAGTTCTATACGATATCTCAGCACAAAATTCAGCTCTTGTTTTAGGCACTAGCAACAAAAGTGAACTTCTTTTAGGTTATGGTACTATGTTCGGTGATTTAGCAAGTGCACTCAACCCTATAGGCGATATGTATAAAACAGAAGTATTTGAGTTTGCAGAGCATTTGGATGTTCCAAAAACAATTATAAAAAAACCTCCAACTGCAGACTTATGGGAGGGTCAGAGTGATGAAGAAGATTTAGGGTTTAGTTATGCCCAACTTGACTTAGCACTAAAAGCATTTGTAGATGAGAGATTAAGTAAAGAAGAGTTACTAGAAAAAGGTTTTAAAGACGAACTAGTTGATTTAATCATTACTAAGATTTATCACAATCAATTTAAAAGAAAACAACCAATAATAGCAAAACTAGGGAACCGGACGATAGGACATGACTTCTTGTACCCAAGAGATATAAAGTTATAAAACAATAGGAGATACAGATGAAAGACATTCCATTTTATAAGCCGTCAATTGACAATAATGAAAGAAAACTTATCAATGAGGTTTTAGAGTTAAGTGAAAATTCAAAGATAGAAGAGTTAGAAAAAAACTTTTCAAACTACATTGGGTGTGAACACTCAGTCTCTACATGTAACGGTACAGCAGCTATGCATTTAGCTATGTGTGCTTTGGATCTTAAGCGTGGTGATAAGATAATTTGTTCAGTAAATTCATTTCCTTCAGTTGCTGAAGTTGTAAGACATTTTGATGCGGAGCCTATCTTTGTTGATATAGATAAAGATGATTTCAATATGGATATGAGTGAACTTGAAAAAGTCCTTGAAAAAAGTAACCATAAAAAACTAAAAGCTATTTTTGTTACACACGTAGCAGGTCAAGTTGCAAATCTTGATAAAATTTATGAACTTGCAAATATATATGGTGTCAAAGTAGTAGAAGATGCTTCTCAAGCACTTGGTGCAACCTATAAAGGTAAAAAAATAGGAACAACTGGCTCTGATATAGCAACTTTCAGATTTTCACCACAGATGAAAAATGCTATCGCAAGTGCTGGAATGATGACCACAAACAATGAAGAGTTAATGCAGAGAGCCAAACTACTTAGAAACCATGCAATTGTAAGCGATGGTTGGGATAGATTTGGTAACCTTGGTTATGTTTATGATGTAGTTGATATTGGTCTAAAATACGACCTCAATGAGTTAAATGCAGCTTACTCAGTTGCTCAACTAAAGAAAAATGATACTTTTATAAATAGAAGACTTGAAATAGCATCTATCTATAACAAAGAATTAAAAGATTGTCCTCATGTCTCAACTCCTATTAAAAAAAGTGATCATATATATAATGAATACATTATAAAGATAGATAAAAATAGAGATAGTTTTGCAAAAGAGTTGAGTAAAAACGGCATATTTACATCTTTACACTTTATACCACTTCATCTTTTAAGTTACTACAAACAAAAATATAGCCTAAGAGTAAATGACTTCCCAAATGCACTAACAAACTATCAGCAGATTCTTTCTATACCAATATATACAGGTCTTACAGATAAAGAGGTCTACTACATATGTGAACAGATAAAAGAGATTGCTAAAACACGTGTTTAACAAACAAAGCTTTATATTTTGGGTGGAAGATTATCTTTTCCACCCTACTTCCTTCCTTCAATTTTTTCTATTGTTTGTACTCTGTCCTTTTAGTATCATCTACTCTATCATAGTTCTCTCAAAACGAGCTTTTTCAAAAAAAGTTAAACCACCTATACCTGTTGTTAGCATTGGAAATCTTACCATTGGGGGAAGTGGAAAAACACCGTTTCTAATCTCCTTGGTTAAAGAGTACAAAAATATAGCCATAGTTCTAAGAGGCTACGGAAGAGACTCAACTGGGCTACATGTAGTAACTTGTACCACAGACATAAAAATAAGTGGTGACGAAGCTATGCTTTATGCTTTATCGCTTCCAAATGCAACAGTCATAGTAAGTGAAGATAGACTTGAAGCGATAGATTATGCTCATAAACTAGGTCTAAAAGCGGTTTTTTTAGATGATGGCTTTTCAAAATCATTTATCAAAAAATTTGACATTCTTATTCGCCCAAATCCAGAACCAAAACTAAACTTCACACTTCCTAGTGGAGCATATAGGGAACCTAAATTTCTCTATAAAAATGCAGATTTAATAGTAGAGGAAAACATAGACTTTAAAAGAGAAGTCACACTAAAAAAGCCTACTGAAAAAATGCTCTTAATAACCGCTATTTCAAAGCCACAGAGACTAGATAAATATTTACCAAAAAATCTTGTAGGAAAAATTCACTTTATAGACCACTACATGTACACAAAAAAAGAGCTTGAAGATCTAATGAAAAAGCACACTGCAACCTCAATCTTAACTACCCAAAAAGATATGGTAAAAATGAGAGAGTTTGACTTAAAATTATCTATATTGGAGTTACATGTAGAAATAAATTCCAATATAAAAGATAAAGTAAACGAATATTTAGCCAATTTTAGATAAAATGCCACTTTTAAAAGGGGTACATTGTGCAAAAAAAGATTCAACAAGTAAAAACATTATTAGACGCTCTTCCATATATAAAAACATTTAAAAAGAAAACTATTGTCATTAAATATGGTGGTTCAGCTCAGATAAATAGCATACTAAAAGATAGATTTGCGCAAGATATAATACTGCTATATTTAGTAGGATTAAGACCTATCATAGTGCATGGTGGTGGTAAAAAAATCAATGATATGCTAGAAAAACTAAAAATCAAAAGCGAATTTAAAGATGGCTTTCGTGTAACAAATGAACAAGTGATGGAAGTTGCTGAGATGGTTCTAAGTGGAAATATAAACAAAGAGATAACTACACTACTAAATCACCATGGCGGAAAAGCTATAGGCATCACTGGGAAAGATGCAAACTTCATAAAAGCAAAACCTTTAAAAGATGGTAAATATGGGCTTGTTGGAAAAATCACAAAAATAGATAAAAAAGTACTAAAAAATCTTCTAAAAGAGGGGTTTATTCCAGTTATTGCTCCAATTGCTAGTGGAAATGACGCAACACACGCAGGCTACAACATAAATGCAGACCTATGTGCAAGTAAAATTGCAGCTGCAGTTAAAGCCGAAAAAATAATCTTTCTAACAGATACAAAAGGTATCTTAAGCAAAGAGGGACAACTCATAACTACACTAGGCAAAAAAGAGGCAGATAGACTAAAAGAAGATGGAACAATAACTGGTGGAATGCTACCAAAAGTAGATGCTTGTTTAGAAGCTCTTAAGGGCGGGGTAAAAAGTGCTCAAATCATAGATGGTAGAGTAGAACACTCTTTACTACTTGAGCTTTTTACAAGTGATGGAATTGGGACAATGATAAAGGAAAAGATTTAATTATGTTTATAGAGACTAGAGGAAACAATGGAATAAAAGCTAAAAGTGTGGAGTTTTCATATGCAATTATGAATCCAAGTGCTAGTTTTGGAGGGCTTTACGTTCCTGAAAAACTACCAAAGATAGACTTTGATTTTTTGCAACTTGCAACTAAAAAAAGCTTCAAACAGATAACACTTGATGTGCTTGAGCTTTTTAATATAGATATTGATAAATCTGTTTTAGAAGAAGCTGTAAGTCTATATGATAACTTTGATAATAAAGAGAACCCAGTTCCACTCAGACAAATAAAAAATGATCTTTTTGTAAATGAGCTTTACCACGGACCAACTCGTGCTTTTAAAGATATGGCTCTTCAACCTTTTGGTCATATACTCTCAAACGTAGCACAAAAACAGAATCAAGACTACTTAATCTTGGCAGCAACTAGTGGTGACACAGGACCAGCTACACTTGATACTTTTGCAAACAAAAAAAACATAAAAGTAGCTTGTCTTTATCCAAATGGTGGAACAAGTGACGTTCAACGTCTTCAAATGGTAACCCAAGAGGGGAAAAACCTAAAAATTATAGGCATAGAAGGAAACTTTGATGATGCACAAAATGCACTTAAAACTCTTCTAGCTTCACAAACTTTCAAAGAGAAATTAGAAAAATCAAATATAAAACTAAGTGCTGCAAACTCGGTGAACTTTGGACGTATAATTTTCCAAATTATCTACCATATTTTTGCGTATGTTTCACTACTAAAACAGAATTGTCTTAGTCTTGGAGAGAGTTTTTATCAGATAGTTCCTAGTGGAAACTTTGGAAATGCACTTGGAGCATACTATGCTAAAAAAATGGGACTTCCAATAGAAAAGATACTCATAGCATCAAATATAAACAATATACTTACTGATTTAATAACAAAAGGTGAATATGATTTAAGAGAACGTGAACTTCTTCTTACAACAAGCCCTGCTATGGATATCCTCATCTCTTCAAATGTAGAAAGAGTTTTGTTTGACAAATATGGAGCTAGTAGATGTAAAGAGATGATGGAAGAACTAAAAGAGAACAAACACTACAAACTAAGCAGTGATGAGTTAAAAGCTCTTCAAGAAGATTTTAGTGCTGTTTACTGTGATGATGATTTTGCAAAACAGATTATAAAAGAGTTTGCTAGTGAAGACTACATTATGGACCCACATACTGCGACTTGTCTGAAAGCATACAATGAGCTCAAAGAGAAAAATATACCTTGTGTATTGTGTTCAACTGCTGAGTGGACAAAGTTTGCTCCAACTATGTTAAATGCTATTAAAAGTGATGATATTAAGTATAGTGACAAAGAAGCACTAGAAGGTATAAACAACTCTTTACATGTAAAGACTCCAGAGTGTATTAGCTCACTATTTGAAAAAAAGGTTTTACACGACAAAGTTGTTGTCAAAGCAGATATTGAAAAAGAGATTTTGGAGTTCATAAAATGATAATTATTCCCGCTCGCATGGCATCCAACAGATTTCCAAATAAGATTTTAGCAAATATAAATGGCTTCCCTATGGTCATTGCAACTGCAAAAAGAGTTGAGAGTTTAGATAGAGTTGTGATTGCTACAGATTCACAAGAGGTTATAAACTTAGCTAAAGATTATGGGTTTGATGCTGTTATGACAGGAAATCATCACCAAAGTGGAACTGATAGAATTAATGAGGCTGCTAGTAAACTTAATATAAGTGAAAATGAAGTCATAGTTAACGTTCAAGCAGATGAGCCTTTTATAGAGCCTGAAGTTGTGCAAAGTGTCATTGATAGAGTAAAAAATAGTGACTGCTTTATGGCAAGTTGTTATAAACTTATAGGAAAAGAGTTTGCAGATGATCCAAACCATGTAAAAGTGATAACAGATGCAAACCAAAACGCTATCTACTTTTCACGCAGTAAAATTCCTTATGATAGGGAAGAACATTTAGAATACTTTGGTCATCTTGGGATTTATGGATTTACAAAAAAATCTCTTAAAGAGTTTTGTGAACTTGAGGCTGCTCCACTTGAAAATATAGAAAAATTAGAGCAACTTAGAGCTATATATCATGGTAAAAAGATAGCTATGATAAAAGTACAGAGTGAAAGTTTTGGAATTGACACTAAAGAAGACTTAGAAAAAGCGTTGGCATATTTTAAAGTTTAACCTATACCAACACCATCAAATTCATCATCTTTTTTATTAAAAACATACGCTTCCATAGGGTTTTCACCAACTTGAAAGATAATCTTACATGTATCAAAGTTCGTCTTTTTTAGACCCTTTGATACAACATCTAAGATATATGCTTTTGTGTTTTCCATGTGAGTAGTCGTCTCACCTTCATAAGCAGACTCTTCATCTTCAATAGGTACAAAACCCTCTTTTTTCAGATGCTTTTCAAATATAACTTTGTCTTCTAAGCCTTTTACATCTACTATCAAAATCACTTTCAAGACAACCTCCTATATAAAAATTATCTTATTATACTCATAAAGAATTAATATGGGCTAAAAACTCTTTTGCATCTTTAAATCCAAT
>CAZHBU010000002.1:0-7890 GCA_964530865.1 uncultured Sulfurospirillum sp. | reverse complement strand
TATATAAATATAATTACTGCAAAACTTTTTACAAGCTTTATCCATCCATTAGCACCCTCTTTTAAGGACTCTAAAGCCCCCATATATACAGCTGAGCTTATAACCAAAACTGTCCATAAAAGTATGATTATATTTGCAGGAACTACACGTGATAGGGTATAAATAGCAAGTGCTAACATAACTACACCAAACATAGCTTTAATTGCATCCATCCAGCCACCAGGTTTTGGCATATACTTTCCTGCTCCTGTTCCAATTGCAAGAAGTGGAAGTCCCATCCCCATACTCATAACAAACAGTGCGGCACCTCCAAGAAGTGCATCACCACTTTGACCAATGTAAACTAAAGCACCAGCAAGAGGAGCAGCAACACAAGGTCCCATGATGAGAGCAGATAAAAAGCCCATAACAGCTACTCCTACTACACCCTGCCCTTGCATCTCGTCTGATTTTTTTGATAACCTAGTCTGTATAAATGAAGGCATTTGTATCTCATAAAAACCAAACATAGAAAAAGCAAGTCCAACAAAAACTGCACTAAAGATTCCGATTATCCACGGATCTTGAAGCGCTGCAGATATATTGGCTCCAAAAAGACCTGCTAAAACTCCTGCAATAGTATACGCCAAAGACATCGCTAAAACATAAACTAAGGAGAGCATAAATGCTCGTTTAGTCGTCATCTTTGCACCTGATTGTGAAACTATGATTGATGAGAGAATCGGTATCATAGGAAATATACAAGGTGTAAATGAAAGAAGAATTCCAAAACCTAAAAAGCTAAGTAGGACTATCCAGACGCTACCATTTTTAAGTGTATCTGTTATAAAATCTTGTTCTGAAAGCTCATTAGTATCTACTATTACAGATTTTTTTTCAATTTTGACACTACTAGCACCTAAATCAAAACTAAAATCACTCTTCATTGGCTGATAACAGATACCAGAACTTGCACACCCTTGATACTCTAACTCAAGCTTAAACATTCCACTCTTAACATGCTTTTTTATAACAGATATTGGAATCATAAACTTTATAGATTTTTTATGTATCTGATAATCTTCATACTCAATTGGTGCTGGTCTTTTGATTTTATCATCTAATGAAATTTTTATAGGCTCAATTATACTAAGTTTTAGTTTATCGTCATACACGTATATGTTTTCACCTAACTCTAAACTAACAACAATCAAATCGGCTGTACGTTTTGCACTAGCCTTAAATGCCTCTTCTGGTGATAACATTTTTCTCTGTGTAATCGCCAAAAGTGACGCTGTAAAGAACAATCCTATCAAAAATAACTTCAATACTTTACTCATAACCCATACCTTGCCTAATAATTTGACTTAGTTTATCAAAGTAGCCTAAATATATTATAAATATTGGCGATTTATGTATAATGTATAAAAAAAAGGATTTTTCGTGAGTAAAAAAGATGCTGAAAAAATACAAATTTGGGTTAAAAAAGAAAAATTAGCTTATGAAATAGAGCTTAAACGTCTTCAAGTAGAACTCTTAAAACTTCAAAACCACGTGAAAGATAAAGGGCTTAAAATCCTCATGATTTTTGAAGGACGTGACGCTGCTGGAAAAGGTGGAACTATAAAAAGAATCACCGAACACCTAAACCCAAGAGGTGCAAGAGTAGTTGCACTAGAAAAACCAAGCGATACAGAAAAAACTCAATGGTACTTCCAACGCTATGTAAAACACCTTCCAAGTGCAGGTGAAATAGTACTTTTTGATAGAAGTTGGTACAACAGAGCTATGGTAGAACCTGTTATGGGATTTTGTACAGAGAGAGAACACCACAAGTTTTTAAAAGATGCTCCACAATTTGAAAAAATGATAGTTGATGAAGATATAAAAATCTTTAAATTTTACTTTTCAGTTTCCAAAGATGAACAGAAAAAAAGATTTAAAGCAAGAGAGACAGACCCACTAAAGCAGTACAAACTCTCCCCTGTAGACAAGGAGTCACAAGGACTTTGGAACGAATATTCACTAGCAAAGTTTATGATGCTTAGCTCAACTCATACAAAAATTGCCCCATGGACTATAATCAAAAGTGATGACAAGAAAAAAGCTAGAATAAATGCTATGAAACATATACTAAATTTTGTTGATTATCCAGATAAAATTGATAAAAAAGAGATAATTGTTGATAGGGATATTATAGTTTATGGTAGAGATGAGTCCATAAAAATGGAGAAAGATTTTAAATTTTCATTGAAAAAATAGACTATTTTATTTCTAAAAATCTATAATATATTTGCACTATAATGTTCAACAATAGGAAAAGGGTCATAAAAGTGATGTAAAAGTTTTTTCCAACTTAAATACTCTTTAGATTCTCTAAATCCTATAGTATGATTTTCTAACGTTTTCCATATAACTGTAAGCAGATATCTACTACTGTCTTCAATGCATTTTTGAAGACTATGCGAAATATAGCCATCCATACTTATAATTATTTTTTGTGCTTTTTTAAATGCTTTTTCAAACTCTTCTTCTTTTCCTTTTTTAACATCAAGTATAGCAATTTCTGTTATCATATGCACTCCTGTTTATTTACAATACAATGTGGCATTTAAAGTTCCTTTGTAAATGTAGCTTTTAATCTTAACCTAACATAATCAACTACCCAACCATCTTTATCTGAATATATTTTTGATTTTAAAATACCTCTTACCTCTTTTTTAAATTGATTTTGTTGCTCATTCGTTAAGTGAGAGATTATACCATTTGCAAATATATCTAGCCAGTTTGAGATATCATCTATCTTTGTTGGCCTTGGGATTAATTCGATATAATCAACAACAAATCCATTTGCTTCTAAGAGTTTTTTGTATCTGCTGTCTGTAGGAAAATTCCAAGGATTGTTAAAATCACCAAAGTCATCATGCTTTTGAAAAACCTCTTGCATTGCATCTGTTAGATACTTTATATTTCCATATCCTCCAAATTCTGCAACAAAGCGTCCTGTATTTTTAAGAGCTTTTGAAATCTTTTTTATCGCTTTATCATCTTCTTTTACCCAATGTAAAACTGCATTAGAGAATACTGCATCAAATTCATCTTCAAAAATCAATTCAGTAGCACTCATAACCGAAGCTTGTATCCCCTTCTCTTTTGTTTTAGCGACCATACTTTCACTCAAATCAACAGCTGTTACTTTAGAGTTGAATTTCTCTATTTCAACAGCCAATGTTCCATCTCCACATCCTAAATCTAAGATATGCTCATTTTCTTGTGGATCCAACAATTCTATAACTGGCAATGCTAAATTTGATACAAAATCAGCATGTTTATTATATTTGTCTGCATTCCATCTGTTTGTATTATTCAAATATATTCCTTTAAAATTTTATGATTAAACTGTTAATTCAATCTGCATCAATTCTTTCCAAGCTTTTTTAGGGTTAAACTCTTTAGGTGAAATCAACTCTATATCTTTTTGTTTTAAAACAGATTTTTTATACTGATACATAAATGCAGATACTCTATAGTTCATAATACAATGAATAAATACTTTTTTATTCTCTTTTTGTAAAGTTTTCAAAATATACAAAAATAGTTTTAACCTATCTATCTCTGGAGCTTTCCATGTGATGGGAATATGAACATAAATCATTTTATTTTTTGAAACAATTTTATCTTCTTTTTTTAATGCACCTTTGTTATGCATCGCTAAGTTTATAACAACATCAAAATTATTTTGTGCAATAATTTTAAATTGCCTTTTAGTAGGTTGTCCTGAAGTTGCAATATTATCATTGATTTTAATATAATTTAGTATTGATTCGATAACTACTTTCCCCCTTATTTTGGCTATTTTAACTTCTCTTTTGAATTCATTATATTTAATAACTAATCTTACGCACTAAATAAATATCTTCTTATTCAAATAATGTGGGAACAATTGATAGCACTAATAATAAAGCCATAATGATATTAAATCGTTTTATACCAATATCACTTTTAATAAGTTTTTTTAGCACTACACCACCCATAGCCCAAGAGTTTGCTGATACCAACACTGTTAAAAAAAAGATTACTGTTATTACTATTATCTGAGTTGTAGCATTTTCAACTGATGTTACATATACTGACATAGCAGTAATAATTTTAATCCAGTTCTTTGGATTAATCCATTGAAACAATACAATTGGTATAAATTTTAAAGGTTGTGAATTTTCATTATTTTCTTTAAATTTTGGAGTTGAGTTTGCTATTTTCCAAGCTAACCAAAGCAAATATAATATACCTACTACTTTTAAAACTATAAAAGCAAATGGATACAATTTAAAAAATTCACCTAGTCCAAGACCTACAAAAATAGTCATCAATGGAAAGCCAATAACAACACCTAAAATATGTGGTATAGTTCTTTTATATCCAAAAGTTAATCCTGAAGATAAAAGCATGATATTGTTAGGTCCAGGTGTTAAAGATGTTGCAAATGAAAACATGAATATAGAAAACAAAAGTGTAAATGTAAAAGTTTCGATAATTTTACCTTAATGAAAAAACTGTAAGAGCCATTTAAAGGCTCTTACATATAGAAATTACTCCACTTCTGCGTCGATTACGTCTTCATCTTTTTTTGCACCTTTTGGCTCTGCATCAGCTTCTTTTTTAGCTTCGTCTTTTTTGTACATTGCTTCTGCTAGCTTATGACTAGCTTCTGTAAGAGTTTTTACTTTTTCGTCTATTTGCTCTTTACTTGCACTATCGTCAGCTAAAACATCTTTCAACTCTTTTAGTTTACCTTCGATGTTCTCTTTATCTTCAGCACTAATACTTTCACCCATCTCAGCAAGAGACTTCTCAGTTTGGTGAGCAAGAGCGTCAGCTTGGTTTCTAGCATCTACTGCTTCTTTACGCTTGTTATCTTCTTCTTTATGAAGCTCAGCGTCTTTTACCATCTTTTCAATCTCAGCATCATCAAGTCCACTTGAACCACTAATTGTGATTGTTTGAGCTTTTCCTGTCGCTTTGTCAGTTGCACTAACAACCAAGATACCATTTGCATCTATATCAAATGCAACTTCAATCTGAGGAACACCTCTTGGAGCTGGTGGAATGTTCTCTAGGTTAAACTGTCCTAAAGACTTGTTATCTCTAGCAAACTCACGCTCACCTTGAATAGCGTTAATAGTAACTGCAGGTTGGTTATCTTCCGCTGTTGAAAAAGTTTGAGTCTTCTTAACTGGAATAGTTGTTCCCTTCTCAATTAACTTAGTCATAACTCCACCTAAAGTCTCAATTCCAAGACTTAGAGGCGTAACATCAAGAAGAAGAACATCTTTAACATCACCTTTGATTACAGCACCTTGAATCGCAGCTCCAATTGCAACTACTTCATCAGGGTTTACTGATTTGTTAAGCTCTTTTCCAAAAAATGCTTTGATTTTCTCTTGAACTAGTGGAATTCTTGTACTGCCACCAACCATGATAATCTCTTTGATTTCATCTTTGCTTAAATCACTATCTTTTACAACTTCTGCAATTTTATTGATAGTTTCATCAACTAAATCTTCAATCATAGACTCAAACTTAGCACGAGTTAGTTTTTTCACTAAGTGCTTTGGTCCTGATGCATCTGCTGTGATAAACGGTAAGTTTACTTCAGTCTCAGTTGCAGCTGAAAGCTCTTTTTTAGCATTTTCTGCTGCTTCTTTAAGTCTTTGAAGAGCCATAACATCGTTTTTAAGATCTATTGATGTATCTTTTTTAAACTCATCAGCTAACCAATCGATTAGACGGTTATCAAAATCATCTCCACCTAAGAACGCATTACCACCAGTTGCTAAAACTTCAACAACATTGTCACCAGTCTCTAGAACTGTAACGTCAAATGTACCACCACCAAGATCGTAAACTACGATTTTCTCAGCTTCTTTTTTGTCAAGTCCATAACTAAGTGCTGCTGAAGTTGGCTCGTTTATGATTCTAAGAACATTTAGTCCAGCAATAACACCAGCTTCTTTAGTCGCTTTTCTTTGGCTATCGTTGAAGTATGCAGGAACTGTGATAACTGCGTCTGTTACTGTTTCACCTAAAAATGCTTCCGCATCTTCTTTTAACTTCATAAGAACTTTTGCACTGATTTCTTGAGGAGTATAAACTTTTCCCTCAATATCGATAGCACAAGCGCCATTTCTATCAACGATTTCATAAGGCAATCTTTTTTTAGCCTCTTTAGTCGTCTCTTCGTTGCTCATAAGACCCATAATTCTCTTGATTGAGTATATAGTTCTTTTTGGGTTTGTTACAGCTTGACGTTTTGCAGTCTCACCTACTAAAACTTCATCTTTATCAGTAAAAGCTACAATTGAAGGAGTTGTATTTCTTCCCTCTTTGTTTGCTATAACCTTGCTCTCGCCTCTCTCGTATACTGCTACACAAGAGTTTGTTGTTCCTAAATCTATTCCTATTACTTTTCCCATTATTTATCCTTTTACTTTAATTTATTTAACTATACTAACCATCGCTGGTCTAAGCACTCTATCTTTTATCTTATATCCCTTTTGAAATACTTGTAAAATAGAGCCACTATCTTTATCTTCACTTTCCACTTGCATCACTGCATTGTGAAAGTTTGGATCAAACTCTCCATTGGTATCAACAAGCTCAATTCCATGCTTTTCAAATGACTTTTTGAACTGGTCAACTGTTAAGTCTATGCCCTCTTTTACTTTTTCAAAAAGCTCTTCTGCTTTTATATCTTCGCTCTCTTGGAGAAGTGAAGCCGAATCAAGAGCATCTATAATAGAGAGCATATCACGAGCAAAAAGCTCATTTGCATAAGCAACAGCACTCATTTTCTCTTTTTCAAGTCTTTTTCTCATGTTTTCAAACTCTGCATTTGCTCTTAGGTATTGGTCTTCAAGCTTTGCAACTTTTTCTTTTAAAGTTTCAACTTCATCGACCTCGAGAACTTCTTCTTCTTGCTCAACTACTTCAATTTGCTCTTCTTGTTCTTCTAAAACTTCTTCCTCTTCAACAGAGTTGTTTTCTTCTACTTTTTCATTCACTTAATATCTCCTTGATTTAAAAAGCCTTCAAAGTCACTACCTATGTCGCCAAAGCAAAATAGACTAGCATCTTCATCTTCTATAGTAGCCAACTGTTTAACAGCTAAGCACCCAAAAGGAACAAAACCATCAAAGTAAACACCCTCTTTAAGTCCAAAAGAGAACTCGTAGTTTAAAAGTTGTTCAACAAAACTTCTATCTCTTTGCTCTTTTGCTATCTCATAGAGTTGACTTTCACCAACACTTATAAGTGACTCGTGATTTAGAATTTGGTGTAACTTATCATGCAATTCATAAAGTCCAACCTGAGCAGAGATATTTTTTAAGTCTCTCATCTCAGAACCAATTAGATTTGATAAAAATCTACTTACTTGTTCACTATGCTTTAAAACAACCTCTTTACTGTCAAAAGTAAGGATTAAAAATCTTCCACTTACTTCAATAACTTCCTTTAAATACTCTTTTGAACTCTTTTGAGCTACACAAAAAAGTCCATACTCATCAACTGAGTCTTGAAACTTTTCTATACTCTCTATCTCCAAAGCTTCCGCAGGATTAAGCTTGTCCCTCCAATACTGAACGAGAGCATCATTGGTTGGTACTCTTCCACTACTAACATGCAACTGAACTAAAGCACCCTCTTGTGAGAGTTTGTTAAGATAGATTCTTATTGTTGAAGGTGATATCTCTATATCCATACACTTTTGAAGTTCACTTGAACCTATAGGCTCTCCCGAACACAAATACTCTTGTATGATAGCTTCTAAAATCAAATCTCTCTTAGTCATTAGCACTCTTTATGTTTAATTGCTGATGATATTATACAACATTGAGTGTTCTCTTGTCAAGT
>CAZHBU010000001.1:27045-67700 GCA_964530865.1 uncultured Sulfurospirillum sp. | reverse complement strand
AATTGGTTGCGGGAGACGGATTTGAACCATCGACCTTCGGGTTATGAGCCCGACGAGCTACCAAACTGCTCTATCCCGCGACATTTAGACACTCGCACTATGCAAGTGAGGTGAAATTATAGTCGATTTTTATTTGTTTGTCAAGGGTTTTTTAGTAGAATATAAAAAAAATTAATAAGTTAGGAAAATTATGACACCTATAGAGAGAGTAAAACAAGCAATAGAAGATATGAAACAAGGTAAAATGATAGTCATGTGTGATGATGAAGATAGAGAAAATGAGGGTGACCTAGTGTACCCTGCTACATTTTCAACTCCTGAAAAAGTAAACTTCATGGCAAGTGAGGCAAAAGGTCTTATCTGTGTCTCTGTATCAAAAGCCATAGCAGATAGACTGCAACTAGCTCCTATGGTCACAAACAACGATTCTCAACATGAGACTGCCTTTACAGTATCTGTTGATGCTAGGCTATGTACAACAGGTATATCAGCAGGTGAAAGAGATATGACTATAAAGATACTAGCTGATTATGCTAGTAGTGCAAATGAGCTTGTTCGTCCTGGACATATATTTCCACTCATTGCAAAAAAAGGTGGCTCATTAGTTAGAACTGGTCATACTGAGGGCTCAGTAGATATTTGTCGTCTTGCTGGTCTTGCTGAGTCTGCTGTTATATGTGAAGTTATGAAACAAGATGGCTCTATGGCTAGACGTGATGATTTGGATATTTTTTGCGAAAAACATAACCTGAACATCGTTTACATCTCAGACATCGTAGAGTACAGAATGCAACATGAATCTCTTGTGCGTGAAATAGCAGAATCTAAAACAGAATTTTTGGGAGCAGAAGCTAGACGAATTGACATGGTGGATCATGAAGACAATCATCATGTAATATATACTTTTGGTGAAATAAAGAAAAAATCAGCAGTTAAATTTCACAATATCATGCCAGATATTGACCTTTTTACAAATACAGAAAAATTCAATGGTATGCTTGATGCAGTAGAGTATCTAAAAGAGCATGGTGGAGTTTTGATATTTTTAGAAGATGAAAACAATTCTAAAAAAGAAGTTAAAGACTTTGGAATAGGTGCTCAAATACTAAAAAAACTAGGCATCGAAGAGATTCACCTTTTGACATCTTCAAAAGGTAAAGAGTTTATAGGTCTTAGCGGCTTTGGACTTGATATAGCCCAAGAGCTATAACCAAAAGAGTTTAAAACTCTTTTGGTACTGTACAGTCCAACTCTTCTGTTTGGGCTGCTATAGCTATGATATCTTTTTGAGAAAGTTTCCCTAAAATAGCGATTGAACCAAGTCTCATACACCATATTCTAAGGCTTTCTAACTCTTTTTCCTCTTTTTTCAGTTGCGCTGAAACGTTCCAAGAACAGATACCTTTTATCTCTTTATATTCCAATAGGTTTACCATCTCTCTATCTGTTATCTTTTTATCAATATGAGTACGAAGTTGTTCTTCATTTAAACCTGATGAATAAACTCTATAGCCCAAAATAAGTGCTTTTGCACGTTCAGGGTACTTAGTTTTTATCTTATCAAAACTACTTCCATAATATTTTAATGCTGGTATGATATCTTTTGTTTTATATATCTTCTCTTTTTCCATGTGATTTGGTTTTACCATTTTTTTCCTTCTAATTTTAACAACATCTCTTTTTTATATAATCCACCTGCATAACCTACAAGTTTTCCACTGCTTCCTATGACTCTATGACAAGGAATGACTATGCCTATTGGATTCTTATTGTTTGCTCCTCCAACAGCTCTTACAGCTTTTGGATTACCAATTTGCTTAGCAATATCTTTGTAACTTCTTGTTTCACCATAAGGTATACTTTCTAAAGCTTTCCAAACACTTCTTTGAAAGTCAGTTCCTCTAACAAACGCTAAGGGAATAGTAAACTTTTTTAATTTTCCATCAAAATACTTATCTAGCTGTTCTTTACATGTAGAGATAATCTCAGAATTACATTGTGAATTTTTACCTACTTCATCACTAAATTGCATATCTTCTAAAAAGTTTTCATTGCAAATAAATTTTATAGTTCCAATAGGTGAATTATAGTAGTATGTTATTTTCATATAACATTATAGCATATAAGGATTTCAATGAAGATAAGAGTCTATTATGACGATACAGATGCAGGTGGCATAGTATATCATGCAAACTACCTAAAATACTGTGAGAGAGCTAGAAGTGAGCTTTTTTTTGAAAGAGGAAAATCTCCAGCTATAGATGGAGGACATTTTGTTGTCAAGCGTCTTGAAGCTGATTATAAAAAACCTGCAAAACTTGGTGATTTACTTGAAGTAAAACATGAAATTATGGAGATGAGAAATACATCTTTAACACTAAAACAAAACGTTTGGAAAGATGATGTAAAACTTTTTGAAATGATATCTGTTTTAGTTTTTGTAAAAGAAGGTCGTCCTGCTAAAGTTAGCGAAGAGACAAAAGAGTTTTTTAAAAGTATCTTTTAAAAAAGCTCTTTTTCAAACTTGAATCGCTTTGGTCTAACTATGGACACATCGTACTCAACTTGGTTTTCAACTATGTTCTCAGTAAAGTTTCTACTTGCTGTTGGTACAAAATAATATGTATAAAAATAATCAATCCCAACAGAAGTAGAATAATTTACCCAATCATAAACTATATCATGTCCAAAAAGTGAATTTAACTCTTGCATTCCTACTGTTGTTTCACCTATAGAGTTTGCTATATAGAAATCTTTTCTATCTTCATATTGAGTAAGTGTCAAAAGCATTGGATTATAATTTATCTGCGTAGATAGTAGTGCATATGGCTCTATATCGTACACCCTAAGTTGTGAAGCTATAAGACTAGTTTTCACTAATGGAGTATTCATAAAAATTGAACTCTCAATTAATTTTTCATTGTCTTTAAACATACGTTTAAAGCTTATTTTTGAACTATTTATACTTTTGTTATATACTGTTTCTGGATTTTTTTCCAAAAGTAACTGGTTCAGTGACATACTTAGTCCACTTCCATCTGAAAAATAGGCTACCTTATCATTTGCATATCTAAGAAGTTTATCTATCTGTTTATCATAATCAATACCGCCAAATGTTATATTTGAAGCATTGTTTTCTAGTTTTTTTTGATGAACTGTTGGGATATAAACAATCAAATCACTCTCATTTTCCATGATGATTCTAGCACCACTAATTGTAACAGGAGCTATGACATATCTAAATTTTTCTTTTTTTATATTTTCTAATTCTCTTAAAATTGACTCTTCTTTTTCATCTTTAGAGTTAAAAACTTTAACTTCAAAACTATTTTGTTTAGATACCAAATACGCTAATACAGAGTTTACCGTTGTAGAAGCATACCTTCTAATACTTTTTTGAGGAACAAGCATAGCAACTCGTATAGAAAACTCTTCATCTTCAAAAATTCTAAAAATTCTTTGATAATAAGCAAATTCACTTCTCATAGAGTGAAGTTCATCCATAGAACTGTTATAGTGGCTTATAAAAGAAAATATTTGTCCATCATCCAAAAGCTGAAGCATACACTCTGCGTTACATGTAAAATCATCTACATTTATAAATATACTCTTCGTTGGTGCTATATGAGAGAGTTTATCACTCTTAGCAAACATACATGTAACTATCACAAAAAAACTTAAAATTATCTTCATAATAAACTTTTAACCTTTATCATATCTTGTAAAACCTCTTTTTTAGAGGATGGATTTCTCAATAAAAAATAGGGACAAAAAGTGGGAATTAACTTAGCCTCTCCCAAACTCAAAACTTCTCCTCTAACTTTTGAGATATGAGTATCATACTCTCCTGTTAAATGATGAAAACTTGTCGAGCCAAGTGCAACTATAATTTGAGGATTCACCATTTCAATTTGTTGCATGAGATACGGCTTACAAGCACTAGCCTCTTCCATTGTAGGAACTCTATTTTCTGGAGTTCTACACTTTAGAATATTTGCTATATAAACTTCTTCTCTTTTTAAACCTAATACCTTCTCTATAATATTTGTAACGATGTCACCAGCACGTCCTACAAAAACTCTTCCCGTTTCATCTTCACTAGCTCTTGGACCTTCTCCAACAAACATAATCTTTGCATTTTGGTTACCCTCACCAAAAACTACATTTTTTCTTGTTTTACTTAAATTGCATAAATGACAACTGTCAACAGAGCTTCCTAGTGAATCAAAGTCGTTGGGCAATAGAGTATTGTTACTTTGTGCAGGCTTGTACTCTTTAAAGTATTCAAAGCCCATAGCTCTATACTGGTACAATAATTTTAATAATCTTGCTTTCTCTACTTGTGTCATAAAGAAAATATTATCTAAAAAGGTGTTAAAAAGAGATAAATTCAAGAAGTAAAGCCCCAGTTATGGGGCTTTTTCGATATAGAGGTATTAGTTTACTTCAACAACTACTGGAGTTGATTCCCAAATACCGTGTTTTGTACAGTATCCATGAGCAACTAAGTTTAGTTTTTTACCCATTGGTCGGATGTTAAACGTAACTGTTGCATGAGATTTTTCGTTTCCTAGAGTTCCAGGAACGAAAGTAGTCATTGCTAACTTTGTCTCTGCATTGAAAAGAGTTATGCTCTCAATATAATGATCAAAATCATCTGGATGAGTATACTCATTACCCATTTTTACTGTAACTGAAAGCATTTCGCCTTTTTTTGCTTCTCCATCAACTGTAATAAATGGTGAGTGACGGTCAATCAAATCTTTTTTAGCTTCACGCTCTACTGTGTCTATATCTACATACTTATTAATCTTTGGCATATTTGCTCCTTAAAATGTTATAAATTTATTTTACACTAATTAGGATTAAAATAGTCTTATTTAAAAGAGTTATATTAATGTTGTTGGTACTTTGTGTAAATCTAAACCTAATTTCGACTTGTCATCACAACCTAAAGCCATGAGAACTACCTGCGCTGTTGAAAATATACTTAGTTCTATATCTCTTCCAACACAACACTCTAAACGTTTTTGACGTTGATCAAACATTACAAAACTTCTAGCATCATTTGTCACAACAAAATCAGCTGCATTATCAAAAGCATCAAGCATAATTTTACCAGCTAACTTCTCTGCAAAGTCTTTTGAAGTTTTTAATATCTCATAGCCATCACTGTCATTTTGAGTTTCAAATGAAACTATTTTTGCTCCCAGAAGAGTTAGTATAGTATCGTTCGTTTCTAAGTTTTGTGTTTTATTGCCATTAAAAATACCTATATTAAACTCATCAAAAGGTTTTTCTATCATCTTTTTAATCTTATCAAATCCTACTACATCTTTTAAAATTTCGTTTACATGTAGAACTTTTGTATCTAAACACAACTCCAAAGAGTCTTTTTGAAGTTTTTTTATAACAGCATCTTTTAAATCAGAATTTTCCAAAAGCATTATTTTTGCAATATTCAAAGAAGTATACGAGCTATCTTCAGCACAAATTATATCAGCACCTTCTTCTTTTGCAAGTGCTAGGTTATATGCACAGTTATATAAAAAAGCCTCTTCATTAAGAGCCTCTCCCTCTGCAGCAATATCTGGTTTTGAGTTTTGCAAAACTGGTGCTTCAATAGCTAATCTGCTAAGTAGTTCTTTTGTCGCAATTACAAAAGATTTGGCTCCATCTTTCTCTATAATGTTATCAAATAATCTATACATTTTACAATCCTCTACTTATATTTCTCTGCGTATTTACAAAAGAATCTGCTATATTAATATCATCTAAAATTGCGTTTTTAAGATACACTATCTTTCTCTCTAATTCACTCTGCTGAGGATAAAGTCTATTTGAGACGTTTACATGTAACCAGATTCCACTATCTTTTTTTGATATTGATTCTAGTATTTTTGTTCTTCTTTTGGGGTATTTAACAACCATATCATAAGCAAATGCAAAAAGACCATCTCCCATGAACTCATTTTCCATATTTACAATAGGTGATGCATAATGTTCTCTTACATATGATTTAAAAACTTTTCTATCACTTGCATCTACAAAAGCATCTAAAATATCAAATTTTTCATTAAAATCATCAAGATTTATACATAAGTCTTTTTCAGCTCTTTTTGAATTAAGAGGGTCAAGTTGCAACTCATTTGCAAAAACATCTTTTACTTCCTCTATCTTCACATCCGTAAACAGAGATTTACCATTTATCTTTATAGCAGCGTTTTTTCCTGTTGGATACTCAAATGCCTTCTCATCATCTTTAATAACCCCTAGCATATCTGCAACAGTCTTCTGCGTATCTATCTTCAATACTACTTTTTTATAGTAAGGAAGGTAGTCTGTTTTACAATCAAATCTGAACACTTCAAGAACGAGTTTGCACTCCATAATAAATTCTCCTCAAAATTAGTAGATTATATTCTACTCTTTAAATACTTAAGTTATAATACAAAAATTAAATAAAAAAAAGATGATAGAATGAATAAAGAAGAGTACTTAATTTCAAAATTTAAAAGTAAAAAAATAGGCGATGATGGTGCAGTTATAGGTGATTTAGTCTACTCCAAAGACCTATTTTGCGAAAATATCCACTTTAAGCTTTCTTGGATGAGCTTAAAACAGATAGCTATAAAAAGCATGCTAGTCAACATCTCTGATGCAATTGCTATGAATGCTAAACCAAAACATGCTCTTATAGGACTTGTTGTGCCTTCTTACTTCTCTCTATCTCAAATACAAGAGTTATCATTAGGCTTTAAAGAGATAGCAGAAAAATATGACTTTGAGATTATTGGTGGAGATACAACCTCGGGTAATAGACTCATGATATCAATCACCATCATATCTCGAACAAAAAAACCAATCTATAGAAACGGTATGAATAAGGGTGATTTTATTGCTTTTACTGGTCACATAGGTAGTTCAAAAAAAGACTTAACTAAACTTCTTAGAGGTGGAAAAATAAACTCAAAAAGCAGATTTATAACACCCTCGCTAAAAGCAGATTTTTTTTATGAAGCTTCAAAATATATAACTGCTGGTTTAGATATATCTGATGGTTTATCCAAAGATCTATCAAGACTCTGTAAAAGTAGTGGAAATTTAGGAGTAACTTTTCTAAAAAAATTCTCAAAATGTGAACTTTGTAGTGGTGAAGAGTATGAAATGCTTTTTTCATTCGCACCTAAACACATAGAAAAAATAAAATCAATAGCAAAAAAACATAGAGTAAATCTAACTATATTTGGAGTTACATGTAGAGGAAAATATACCTCTACATGTAAAGAAAACCACTTTTAAAGTTCTGAGTAAATCAGCTCTTTTAACTGCTCGTAACCAAATTTTTGAAGTGGCTTACCATTTACAAAGTAAGATGGTGTTTTAGTAGCCCCTAATTCTTTTGCATCTGCTAACTCTTGAGCTACAAGTTTGTCCATAGCTGGATCTTTCATGTCTTTTATCAATCTGTCTATATCAAGCCCAAGTTTTGGTAAAAACTGCCAAAGAACTTGAGGATTTGGCTTATGATGACTTGCCCAGTACTTTTGAGTTGCAAACATCATCTCTAATGTTTCATTAAACTTACCCTGCTTTCTTGCAGCTTCAAGCATCTTTACAACTTGATCTGAGCCTTGATGATAAGGAGCATAACGAAGAGTTAGTCTTATTTTACCCTCGTTTTTTTTCATTATATCTTTTACAAGTGGATGAAACTGTGCACAAGTTTCACAGGCTGGGTCAAAAAACTCAACTAGATGTACTTTCGCATCTTTATTCCCAATACTATAAGAGTAAGGTCTCTCAAAAAGCTCTGATTTTTCTTTTGCCATTGCTGAAAACTCATCCATTTGATAGTTTTTATATAGCTTACCTGCTAACGTAAAAAATGCTATCAACACTAACGCTGTAAAAATTACTAATTTTTGTTTAGACATTTAATCTTTCCTTCTTTCAATCATATAAAGTAAAACTGCTATCATTGAAAATGCTATAAATGAGAGCATTGGAATTGTAATAAAACCAAACATCTCTATGTACTTAGCTGAACAAGGAACTCCTTGAGAACAAGGGCTTGCACTCTCTGGTATTATTCCATAATGCAGTAAGTTATGATACAGACCAAACAACCAACCAATAGCAACAAATGGAACTGCATATTTAAAAACACTCTTATCAAAAGGTATCATTCCTGCTAAAAGAATAATCGCTAAAGGATACATAGCAATTCTTTGATACCAACACAAAGTACATGGGGGAAACTCCATTACTACACTAAAAAATAGACTTCCTAGCATAGATATAGTTGCTACTATCCATGCAAAAAACAGAAGTGTCCAACTGAAATTTGGTTCATTTTCTTTCGTCATATAATCACCTTTTTATTTCAGTGATTATATAAATATTTTTTAAACGAATTATTAACAATCTCTTTCTAAAGCAAACCCAGCCCATGTTTGAGCGGTAGGCATAACTTCTAGTGTATTTACGTTTACATGTGAAGGTAGTTTTGAAAGTGTAAATATAAGATTTGCTATATCTTCAGCAACTAAAGGTTTTAGTCCATCATAGATGGCATTTGCCTTTTTATCGTCACCTTTAAATCTTACATTTGAGAATTCTGTTTTTGAAAAGCCAGGTTCTATGTTGCTAACTCTTATGTTTGTTCCTTTCAAATCATTTCTTAAATTTAGTGAGAACTGCTGAACAAATGCTTTTGTACTTCCGTAAACATTTGCCCCCTCATATGGCCAATTGCCTGCTATGGAGCCAAGATTAAATATATATCCTGTTTTTCTCTTTACCATTATTGGTAAAACTGCTTTGGTTATATACATAAGACCTTTTATATTGGTATCAATCATGATTTCCCAATCTTCCAAAAGTGCATCTGGTGCTTTTTCTAAACCCAATGCAAGACCAGCATTATTGACTAATATATCTATTTCTTCATACTCTTTAGGAAGATTTTTTATAGCATCAAAAACTGCTTCTTTATCTCTTACATCAAGAGCAATCGCATAGATATCAGAATCAACCAATTCATCTTTCAACTCTTTTAATCTATCTTTGCGTCTTCCAATCGCTATAATCTTGCATCCATCTTTTGCAAATATTTTAACTGTCTCTTTTCCAAAGCCAGACGTTGCTCCCGTTACTAAGACTATTTTTGGCATTTTAACCCTTGTTTTTATTTTATTGTATCAAATTATATTATAAAAGAGATTTAAAATAAGGTAAAAGAATTAAGAGAAATGTGATATAATCACGTTCAAATTAAATAATTAGGATAAAAAATGGGAAAAGTATATGATTTTTCAAAAGAGGAATTAGCAAAATTCCAATACGCTATAATTACTACAGAGCATGGTGCTATGACCACAAAACTATTTGTTGAAGAGACTCCAAACACAGTTGCAAACTTTGCACATCTTGCAAATGAAGGGTTTTACAATGGACTTAACTTTCATCGTGTAATCCCTGGTTTTGTAGCACAAGGTGGTTGTCCTAGTGGAACTGGTACAGGAGGTCCTGATTGGGCTATTGACTGTGAAGCTTCACAAAATACTAGCCTACATGCTAAAGGTGCTCTTTCTATGGCTCATGCTGGACCAAACACAGGTGGTAGCCAATTTTTTGTATGTTATGATGCCCTTCCACACCTAGATGGTCTTCATACAGTTTTTGGAGCAATTGACCCAAGTGATGAAAAAAGCATGAAAGTTCTTGATTCTATAGAGCAAAATGACACTATAGTAAGCATCGAAATCAAAGAATCTTTATAATCTAAATGTTGTTGGACATAGCTCCAACAACTTTACCTAAAACTACTATATCCTCTGCATTTACTATTTCATCAGAATAAGACTCATTATCAGAAACCAAGGCTACTGTTCCATCTGCTTTTAACTGCAATCTTTTAATAAAGAGTCCAACAGGAGTTGAGACAATGTAGACACCATTTTTGTTTGGATTTGTACTCTCTTTATCCATAAATATTATATCACCATCATTTAAAGTAGGCTCCATAGAATCGCCAAGAACATTTAGTGCATGCATGTTTTTTATGGCACTTTTACCACCTAGATGATTTATCATTTCAGGATCAAGTGTAAGAAAATCACTCTGTTCATCATAGTTCAAAGCCCCTCCTCCTGCACTTGCATATATATCTTTAAAGTAGTGTATTCTTTCAAACTTTTCACTCTCATTTGCTATACTTTGTACCATTTGGTTAAACATGAGCCAATTTATAGATATTTTTCTTAAAGCACAAAACTCTAGTATCTCTTTATATGGTATTCTGCTTCGACTTTTCATAGTTGCTAAAGTAACTTGATTTAGATTAAGTGCTTGGGCAACATCTTTATCAAAAACCTTTCTATCTTTAATCTCATCTGAAAGTATATCTTTAATTCTACTTAGAATCTCTTTTAAATCTGGCATTTTTAACTCCTTTTTACAAAAACATTGCAATTTGAAATATAATTGTAGCATAATTTTAATTTTTTGTATACTTTTGTAAATAAAATATAAAAAGGATTCAAAATGGTACAGAAAATACAACAAATCGAAACATATATTAAAAAGTTTGAACAAGCAATGCTTAAAGTAAGTAATCTACTTTTTTAATGAACTTTCATCTTGACTTAGATGCTTTTTTTGTTTCTGCTGAAAGAATCAATAATCCTAGATTGCATGGAAAACCAGTAGCTATTGGCGGGAGAAGTGATCCATATATCTTCTCTAAAGAGAGATTAAACAGAGATATAGTTTTTCAAAATACAGGAGCATTTGTATCTGCTGTTTTTATAGATAAAAATGAAGCTAATTTACCAGATTATTTTAAAGACAATAACAAAATACGTGGTATAGTTACTACATCTAGTTATGAAGCAAGAAGTTATGGCATAAAAACTGGTATGAGTATAGCTGAAGCAAAAAACCGATGTAAAGACCTTATAGTCATAAAACCAAATCATGTGCTGTATCATAACCTCTCAAAAAGTTTAAGAGAGTATATGCAATCACAAATACCTACAATAGAACAGTTTAGTATAGATGAATTTTTTGGAGATTTGAGTGGCTGGATAGATGATGATAAAATCTACTCATTTTTAGTAACTCTTAGAGACAATGTCTATAAAAAATTTAAACTACCTTGCTCTATCGGTATCGCTCCTTCAAAATGGACTTCAAAACTTGCAACAGAGTTTGCAAAACCTTTTGGAGTCAAAAAAATTGATGATGTAGATAGTTTTATACAAGATATTCCCATAGAAAAATTCCCTGGCATTGGTAAAGCATTTCAAAAAAAACTTCATAAATACAAAAAATTTACTCTAGGAGACATAAAAGAGTCAAAAACTCTACTATACTCATGGGGCAATAGTGGAAAATGTATATATGATAGAGTTTGTGGGTGTGATGAAGAGTCAGTTATAGAAAAAAATGGTAGAAAATCAGTAGGAATATCAAGAACTTTTGATGCTATTACTGATAGAAATGAACTTAAGAGAAGGTTCTATATATTAAATAGACATCTTGTTTTTATGGTATCTAAACTTGAATTAATACCTACAACACTAAATCTATCTATACAGTACAAATATAGTTCAAAAAGAAAACAGATAACTTTCAACAGACTACTTAATGAACAATTTCTCATTGAAAGTATTATAGATATATTTGAGGAGTTAGATAAAAATTCTACAAATGAAGTTATAAAACTATCTATATCATTAACAAATTTTATAAAAAAAGAGAAGCTACATCCCTCTGTTTTAGATATACACAAAGATATAAAACTCAATTTATTGATGAAAAAAAATCATGAACTTAGAAGTAAATATGGCATAGACATACTAAGAAGTGCAAAAGAGTTACTTTAACTTCTTTTTTGTTGCTATATTAAAATAGTACCATATCCCTCCAAGCAACGAAATTAGCATAAGTGGTATTATCCAAGGATGTAAACTTAAATAACCTGATGCATTTGAAAGTGTTTCACCAGCTGAATAACTAGCATATCCCAATATAACTGCCCATAAAAATGCTGATATGACATTTAGTATATTGAATTTTAAAACTGGATATTTAGTCATACCTATACCAATAGGTATAAGTGTTTTTATTCCATATACAAACTTTTGAAAAAAGATAATTTTATCTCCATGTTTTTTCATTAAAATATAACTTAATGCTAATTTCCTCCTATGTTTTTTTACATAAGGCATTATTTGAGATTTATTATATCTACTCATATAAAACAACATAGAATCACCTAAAGCATTTGCAACAAAAGCAACCGCTATAGATGTAGTTAAATCCATTTTACCAGCATATGAAAGTATTCCTGCTGCTATGATTGCTACCATACCACCACCAAGAGAGTATGCAAAAAGTATTATGTATCCGTATGTTGAGAGTGAGTCTATTATACCTTCCAACCTATTGCTCCGTTAGAGTATTTAAGCTTTTTAAAAACTCTTGTACACTATAAACATCGCTCAAGTTTTCAGATGTTACTATTTTTTTAACATTTATACTATTGCCATACAAAGCTCTATTTTTTTCGTTATCATTAGAAATAACTGCTCCATTAAGCAAGGCTCCCGCAAAAAGTCCACTATTTTGCGAGTAAGTAAATATCTCTGCACTCATATTGACTTCACTACTTTTGTCTATGTTTGCACTTATTGGACCTGCTGATGCTGAAGCTTCTATACCCAATGTAAACTTATCACTTAGTAGTTCTTCAACACTGTTTTTTGTTCTGAAAACTAATATACTATCTACAATTTCCAATCCAATTTGAAAACCTAAACTTCCACCACCTAGTTTTATAAAAAAAGGATAACTCCAACTACCATCTACTCTTCTTATAGTAGCAACACCTTCACCATACTTTCCACCTAGAAAAAAACCAAATTTTACTGAACCAGGTACAACAACTATTGCTTTTGCACTTTTTATAATCGTCATTGGTATACCATTTTTACTTCTAATAAGCTTTTTCATTGTGTTACTAGCTTCTAATACTTTCTCTTCAACTGAATCTGCATATAGATTAGCAACACTAAACAATACAATAAATATAACTAATATACGTTTCATTTTTTTTCCTCTTTTTCTTTAACATAGCTATAAAATAGCCCTTCTTTATCCATCAAATCTTTACTACTTCCCTCTTCAACAATCTCACCATCTTCTAACACATAAATAAAATCTGCCTTTCGTATAGTACTAAGTCTATGAGCTATGATAACCGTTGTCTTATCTTTCAAGTACTCTTCAAGAGCTCCAAAAAGTCTAGATTCAGTGTGTACATCAAGTGCAGATGTTGATTCATCTAGTATAACTATATTTGGATTTTGTATCACCATTCTAGCTATAGATAAACGTTGTCTCTGACCACCTGAAAGCTTTATACCATCTCGCCCTATTCTAGTCTCTAGTCCATCTTCTAAAGAGTCTATAAACTCTCTTAGTTGTGCTATATCTATAGCAAAATCTAGCTCTTTTTTATCTACACCATCACCAAAAGTTAAATTTTTCGCGATTGTATCATTAAATAGTTGAGGGTTTTGTAAAACTAAGAAAATATTTTCTCTAACTCTATTTAAACCTATCTCATTAATGCTAATTTCATCAAATAGTATGTCACCATTTTGGATAGGGTAAAGCCCAACCAAAAGCTGAGCAAGAGTTGTTTTTCCACTCCCACTTGCACCAATGAGGGCTACTTTTTTACCTTTTTCTATTTTCATATTTATCGATTTCAATACCTCTATGTTGTTCTCATAAGAAAATGACATATCTTTTATCTCTATAGAGTTTGTATGACTCGTAGTAAAAGGATTTGCCTCATTTTTATAGGTTGGTTCTATATCTAAAGCAAAAATAGTATTTATTCTTTTTAGTGCACTCAGTGCATTGTGATATGCATACTGCATATTTAAAACTTCTTGTATAGGACTCATCATAACCCAAAGATAACCAAAAATTGCTAACATAAGACCAATTGTTAAATCCGAATATGCAACTACTAGAATACTTGCAGCTCTAAAAACTTCAAAACCAGAAAGAAATACTAAAAAAGAAAATCTTGTTGCTCCATCACTTTTATATCCAAATTTGATTGAATTATCTCTCATCTGTTTAGCATTTTTTATAACTGAACCAAAAAATTGTTTCTCTTTATTAAGAGATTTTATCTGTACAAATAGTTCTAGTGTTTCACTTAAACTTTGAGTAAAAATCTCATAAGATTTATTTTGTTTCTTTTTTAGTACAGAAACTTTTCTGGCTATTTTTGTTGTAACAATAATCACAAAGGGATTTAAAAGCAGTATAAAAAGAGCCAATTGCCAATGTATCAACAACAAAACAATACCAACACCAATGATAGTTAAAATAGATATGATTAACCTGCTAATAGCACTACCTAAAAAGTTATCAATCGTATCTACGTCTATAAGTAGCTTTGAAGTTATACTACCACTCCCTAAAAATTCAAACTCTTTTAGTGAAACCTTTGAAATACGATTCAATAGATTTTCTCTAATCTTATAAGTGATATTTTTTGAGATAATTGTAAAAAGTTTTGTTTGATAAAAATTCAGCATGAAAAAAAGAAATCTTAAAACTAACACACAAAAAAGCATACTTACAACATAAACATAAGGTTCATTATCTGTAGCGAAAATAGTATCTATTGTGCTAACAACAATACCTGGTTTTTTCAAAAGCACTTCATCAACTAAAAGAGGCATCAAAAGAGGAACAGGTGTACTAATTATAACAGCTAAAAGTGCTACTAAATTTGCTAAAAGTAACTCTTTTTTATATCTTTTTATATCTTTAAAGATATTTTTTAAACTATATTTATCCATCTAGCGAATCTATTATCTCTTTAATGTTAATTTGTAACTCTGAATCTGATAGATTTGTTGCCAAAAGGTAATTAATATTTTCATTTTTTAATCTAATTAAACTCTCTTTTGTAAAAGAGTTAGAAGTTATGCATAAAACAGCATGACTATTTGCTTGAATAAACCTCTTTTTCATCATATCAATAAACTCATACACAGTTGGATTTTTTATTGAAACATCCACAAATATAACATCTAATCTGGACAAGTCTTTTCTATAGTAACTTGAACGTGGCTTATCGCTTACCTCTACACTATATTCTTTATCGAAACTTCTTATAAGATGCTTGATGTAATCTGACTCTTTTATGTTTTCACTTACTATAAGGATACGTACTTTAGCTCTACCCTCAAGGTATTCTAAAAGAGAGTATAACCGCTTATGTTCTTTAGAAAACTTTGTCTCATCAAGTCCTTTTATAAAATACTTCAAAAAAGTTTTACTAGAAAAGTCATCGTCAATATTTGCTCGTTTAAAAAAAGAACGAATTGCTCCCGATTTCTCTGCACTTTCCCACATCTTTTTATCAAATTCATAGGCATACCCATCAAGTTGCTCTCTTATGAAAAGATTATACTTTTTTGCTTCTTCACTGTAAATAGATTTAAAGTCATTTATATATTTCTCTTCAAACTCTTCTAATGCAACTTTAATTTGGATGTTTTCCTCTTTTAAGTTGCCAGAACGATGAATAGAGTCTACATAGTATCTATTGTATCTCTTTAAATCCATCTCTTTTGACTCTATAACCTTAGTTATTGTACAATTATTTATCTCTTGTTTTATATCTTTTATCTGAAATTCCAAAGATTTGACTGTTGATTTTAAAGTATATAGTTCAGATATATTTGTGTCCATTCTTTTTTTATAACTTTGATATGTCTCTTGTTGTTCTAAAAAAATGGTTTCATAAGCAACTTCAGGAACACTATTTTTTTTGTGAAATTTTTGATAAACACTCTCTAAAACTTTCAAATCTCCTCTTAATTCTAAAAGGTACTCATCCATAAAAGTGCTATCGATATCTCGTAGATTATTATATGCTGTGTTTAAAAATCGTTTTATCAATAGAAAGTCTAAACTTTCGCCTTCCTCAAACTCTGCTTCATACTCATAAATTACCGATATAACCTCTTCAAAGTAATTATCTAAACAATCTGAAATATCGCGGTCAACTAGTATGTTTACATGTAACTCTATTTTTGATTTTTTTTGATTTTTTTGAGTAGTATTAACTTGGGTGATATTTTTTGTTTTCTCTCTTTTTAAAGCTTCAACAAAAAAAATCTCATTACCATTGAGGTCAAATTCAACTTTTTCCCCAACATCTGGTAGAGTATCAAACCCTACACAATCATCAAGGCTAAAGGAGTATTGCTTTTTGTTTTCATCTACAAGAACAGCATTGTTCTTATCAGCATCAACTAGAGCAATAATCCCTATCATAAATTAACGGGCAAAACCAACCGCACGCATCTCTCTAATAACATGAACTTTAATTTCGCCTGGGTATTGTACTTTGTCCTCTATTTCCTCTGCTATCTCTTTTGAAAGAAGTACTGCTTCATCATCATTTACTAATTTTGCATTTGCTATTACTCTAATCTCACGACCTGCATTTATAGCATATGCTTGTTTTATACCATGTTTTGATTTTGCTATCTCTTCAATGTCTGTAACACGTTTTAAGAAACTCTCAAGAACTTCTCTTCTTGCTCCTGGACGAGCTGCTGAAAGTGTATCTGCTGCACATACTGCTGCTGATTCTACACTTGTAGCTTCTTCATGTCCGTGGTGAGCATAGATAGCGTTTATAACTACTGGGTCTTCTTTGTACCTTTTACATATCTCAGCACCTAAATCAACATGGCTTCCTGCAAAATCATGAGTAAGTGCCTTTCCTATATCATGAAGTATCCCTGCTCTTTTAGCAAGAACTTCATCTCCTCCACACTCAGCAGCTATAATCCCTGAAAGATGTGCAACTTCTAAAGAGTGGCCAAGTGCATTTTGTCCATAACTTGCACGAAATTTCAATCTACCTATAAGTTTAACAATCTCAGGATGAACTTTTGTGACACCTAAATCTACAAGTATATTTTCACCTTCTGTTACAAGGCTTTGGTCAAATTCATCTCTTACTTTTTCGTATATAGCTTCAATACGAGCTGGCTGAATTCTTCCATCTTCTACTAAAAGCTCGATTACCTTTGTTGCTACTGCTCTTCTGTAAAGGTTAAAACTACTTAGTATAATTGCATTTGGAGTGTCATCAATAATAATATCAACACCAAGTAACATTTCAAGAGCTTTTATGTTTCTTCCCTCTTTACCAATGATACGACCTTTTAGTTCGTCATCTTTGATATTTACAACATTTATGAGTCTCTCGGCTGCAAACTCTCCTGCAAATCTTGAAGTTGCTTGAGCTAAAATGTAGTTTACTCTTCTTTTTGCATCTTGTTTTGCTTCTTCCTCAGCTTTTCTAACAATATGAGCTATATCGGCACGTGATTTTTCTTCTACTTTTTTAAGAACTACCTCTTTTGCTTCACGCTCTGTAAGTCCAGCTGAACTCTCAAGTAAACGAATAGATTCTTCAACTTTTTCTTCATAAATATTTTTTAGGTTTGAGCCTTCATCATAAAGGTCTTGTGCCTCTTTTTTAAGATTTCCAAGGTCACTTTTTTCTCTATTTAATTTTTTAAAATCATCTTTTATATTTTTGTCTTTTTTATCTAGCTCACCCATCTTATCGGTATGCTCTTTTTTATACGCAAAAGTTTTGTCTTCATACTTTCTTTTTGCATTATGCTCTGCTTCTTTAACTTTTATTTCTGAATTTTTAAGAACTAATTCTGCTTCATGCTCTATAGCTCTCGCTTTCGCTTTCGCCTGAGCAACATACACATCATAGTTCGCTGCATTTAGTTTTTTAGACACAAAAAATCCCACTGCTCCACTAACAACAGCTGCTGCTGCTATACTCATTCCAGTTATCATCTTTTCCTCTTTTTTATCATAGTTTTGTATGGGGTTATATAAATATCTGCTCGTATATCGTGGTTTTCACATAAAAACTCTCGTGTAAAACAGTCTCCAAGTTGTACAAATACAACTTTTGGAGAAAATTGTAGGGATTCAAAAAATCTATCATACATCCCTTTTCCAAAACCAATACGTTTATATGCACCATCCACCCCTAGGACTGGTACTATTGCCAAATCTATTTTAGGAACTCTTGCATAAGAATTTTTTGGTTCTCTTATATTGAACTTTTTCCTAAACAGAGGCAATCTAAATTTTACCATCTTAAAACTGACACCTTCCATAAATGGGACATAAATATTGACTTTTGATCTAATTCTCTTTATAAGTTGCATAGTATCAACTTCTAATGCTAATGGGATATATAACAATATATCTTTATGATTACTATTTTTTATCAGTTTTTCTAATCTATCTATTACAAACTTATCCCTTTTTATTCGTCCTGATTTGTTGAACTTTTGCAAACTTTTTTTAGCTTCTGTACGAAATAATTTTTTTTTATCCATCTATTACAACCTTTTTGGTATAATCTTGTTTTTATTATACAAGGGAAGAGATGAAAATACTATTTACTGCGATACTTACACTACTACTTTTAACAGGTTGTGAAGAAAACACAACAAAAAATCAACTAACTGATATAGAACTACCAAAAGAAGATATTGAAAATGGAATTGTTTTAAGAGACACAACAGGGCAAGATATAAAAGTAACAATTATTGAAGATGGATTTAAGTTTGAAGGATATGAAAACAAGATAGTCTTAATCAACTTTTTTGCAACTTGGTGTCCGCCATGCAAAGCAGAGATTCCTCACCTTAATAAACTACAAGCAAAATATAAAAAAGATCTAAAAATCATAAGTGTATTACTTGAAGAAAATCGTTCAAATGAAGATGTCATAAGCTTTATGAATAGTAACAATATAGAGTTTACAATAACAAACTCTGAAGATAACTATAAACTTGCAGAAGAAGTAGGTGGAGTTAAGAGCATACCTTTTATGATTATCTATGATAGAGAAGGAAAGTACTCTCAACATTATATAGGTGCAGTTCCTGAAGAGATGATAGAAGCAGATCTAAAGAGAGTTTTATAGTGTTCAGATTTATAAAAAAAGGGCTTGCAAAAACTGCTGAAGCTATAAAAGAGGTTTTGCCAGAAAAAGTTACAAAGATAGACAAAGAGACTCTTGAGGAGATACTTTTAGAATCTGACGTTCCCTACGAAATAGTTGAAGAGATGATTTACTACCTTCCTCCACAAGAGACTGTAAAAAGAGATGATGTAAAACGTGTTATGAAGGCATACTTCATCTACAAGACAGAAGAGACAACAAATGACAAACCTTTTGTTGACTTGGTCATAGGAGTAAATGGTGCTGGGAAAACAACAACCATAGCAAAAATGGCAAACAACTATAAAAACAGTGGGAAAAAAGTCATGCTTGGCGCAAGTGATACTTTTCGAGCAGCTGCAATAGAGCAGCTAAAGCGTTGGGCAGAGAAACTTGATGTTCCCATAGTTTACACACAACAAGACCATGACCCTTCAGCTGTTGCCTTCGATACCATAAGCTCAGCTTCGGCAAAAAACTTCGATAATGTCATCATTGATACAGCAGGTCGCCTACATAACCATACAAACCTCTCTAATGAGCTTAAAAAGATAGTTCGTATCTGTAACAAGGCAAAAGAGGGAGCACCTCACAGAAAAATTTTAGTCTTAGATGGAACACAAGGAAACTCAGCTATAAATCAAGCGAAATCATTTAACGAAATAGTAGGTATTGATGCAATCATCATTACAAAGCTAGATGGAACTGCAAAAGGTGGAGCACTTTTTGGTGTGGCACGTGAGCTTAAACTTCCTATCATCTTTGTGGGTGTTGGTGAGAGTAAAGATGATTTAATACCTTTTAATCCAGATGAATTTATTGATGTTATACTTGATAGCATATTTGTGAGTGAAAATGGCTAAAAAAAAGACCCTATTTGAATGCCAAGCTTGTGGTTATCAAAGCGGAAAATGGCTTGGAAAATGTCCAAGTTGTGGAGCATGGGAAGAATTTTTAGAACTCAATTCAAAACAGATAGAAGTTTTAAAAGAGATAAAAAGCATAACAACTTCACCTGCTTCAAATCAAGTAATTTCCATAACACAAGTCCAACAAGACCAGATATCTCGTTTTAGTTCTGGTGACAGTGAACTAGACTTAGTAATGGGTGGAGGTATTGTAAGTGGCAGTTTAACTCTTATTGGTGGAAGCCCTGGAGTTGGAAAGTCTACTCTACTATTAAAAATTGCAGGAAACTTAGCAAAAGACAATAAAAAAGTACTTTATGTTAGCGGAGAAGAGTCAGCAGGGCAGATTAAACTCCGTTCTGATAGACTTGGAAGCAGCTATGAAAATCTTTTTTTAATGAGTGAAATAAGACTAGATGCCGTCTTAGGTGAACTAGCGAAAAACAGTTATGATGCAGTCGTCATTGACTCTATACAAACTATGTACAGCGAAAAACTTACAGCAGCCCCTGGAAGTGTTTCACAAGTAAGAGAGATTACTTTTGAACTCATGAGATGGGGTAAAGAGAATCAAATCGCTATTTTTATCATAGGGCATATTACCAAAGAAGGCTCAATAGCAGGACCAAAAGTGTTAGAACATATGGTTGATACAGTTCTTTATTTTGAAGGTGACTCTTCACGTGAACTTAGAATTCTTAGAGGTTTTAAAAATCGTTTTGGAAGTACAAGTGAAGTTGGTATCTTTGAGATGACAAATGCAGGACTTATGAGTGCAAAAGATATATCTAAAAAGTTTTTTACTAGAGGAAGTGCTCAAGCAGGCTCAGCCATAACAGTCATCATGGAAGGCAGTCGTCCAATTGTTATAGAAGTACAAGCCTTAGTAAGTGATAGTAGCTATTCAAACCCAAAAAGAAGTTCTACTGGGTATGAACTAAACCGTTTGACTATGCTTCTTGCACTTCTTGAGAGAAAACTTGATTTACCATTTAACCAATATGATGTTTTTATAAATATAACTGGTGGTATCAAAATAACAGAAACTTCAGCTGACTTAGCAATCATAGCAGCTATCATAAGTAGCTTTAGAAACAGACCAATTAGTAAAGATACAGTTTTTATGGGTGAAGTTAGTCTTGTAGGTGATATTAGAGATATATTTAGCCTAGACCAAAGACTAAAAGAGGCAAAATCACAACACTTTACAAAAGCAATAGTCCCTTCAAAACCAACAGAAAAACTGGCTGGAATAAAGTGCTTTGAAATAGATGAGGTATCTAAACTCATAGAGTGGATGTAAGTTTATGACATATTTATTAAACTTTTCGTATAATTTAACGATATATAGAGAGATAAACGAAATACCAAAGGAATGGGCATGGCAGAAGAGATAGAAGAGGAAGTAGTAGAAAAAAAATCCGGTGGAAACATGGTACTCATACTTATAGTGATACTTTTAGTTGTTCTTTTAGTTGGTGGTGGATTAGCGGCTTTCTTTTTACTAGGAAGCGATGATGAAGCAGTATCACAACCACAACAAAGCTCTCAACCTTCTTCTAAGAAAAGAAAAGCTAGTAGACGCTCTAGTGATTACCTAACTATCGGTCCTATGTACCCAATGAGCCAGTTTGTAGTAAACTTACTTAGTGAAAGCGGTGGAAAGTATCTTAAAGTTGCACTAGATATTGAACTTGGTTCAGAAGAATTATCGGCTGAAATGGATATGAAAAAATCACTTATTAGAGATATTATTATTCGTTCTTTATCTTCTAAAACTTTTGAAGAAGTAAGTACTATGAAGGGGAAAGATCGTCTGAAAGATGAAATAGTAAATAGCATCAATGATGTCCTAGCAGATGGACAGATAAACAATATCTTTTTTACGGATTTTGTCGTCCAATAATGATAGGCATAGATATCGTAAAAATAAGTAGAATTGAAAGACTTAAAGAGCGTTTTGGAGACAAAGCGCTCAAAAGATTTCTTGATGAAGATGAGATTAAATTGGCATCATCATCAAACTCACACGCAGGGTACTGGGCAGCTAAAGAGGCTATCAGTAAAGCACTTGGAGTTGGCATAAGCGCAAAATGCAGTTTTTTTGATATAAAACTCCACAAAGATGAAAAAAAAGCACCATATTTCACACTCTCAAAACATATAATTGAAGAATTTAAAATAACTAATACAGCATTAAGCATAACCCACGATGGAGAATATGCAGTTGCAGTAGCCAATATAGAGTCTAATCTAAAAAGAGAAAAACCTCTTTTTCACTAAAGTAAAATTCCATTTTTTATAGCTTCTTGTTCTATAGGTCTTGTTTGGTCTCTATTAAATACTACATCAATCTTTTGCTCACCAATATCATTCTTTAGCTTTACAAGAAACTCTATTTTTTTCTGCGCCAAATTTTCTTTACATGTAGTGACTATATACAAGTCAATGTCACCACCTTTTTGGGTATCATCTACACGACTTCCAAAAAGATATATTTCCCCTGATTTAAATACCTCTAAAAAAATACTCTTTATTGCACTGTGCTGTTTTTTACTTAACCGCATCTATGAGTTTTCCAAATATATTTTTAAGTTTTATGTATCCATTTAGTGCTAAATTTATATTTTCAACTCTCTCATCTATATTAAATGGGTACTCGTGCGATAAAGTATTTCTTATCTCTCTTAAAGTATCCCAATCACTCACACTATCTAGTATTTCCAACTTCTCTAAGGTATTTAAGACATCTATCATAGTCATAGATAAATCATCTATCTCTTTTAACTCATACAAAACATCTCTAAAAAGCTTTGCACCTATTTTGTCCTGAAGTTTTGCAAAGTTAAATAAAAAACTATTTACAATTCTTGTATTTTTATATTCATCAAAAAAAGTATTATCTATGTTCTTACTAACTAACTCTTCATAATCAATATCACAATTTTTAAAAATTTGTTTGCAAATTTTTATATTTTCTTCTACTTTTATTGTCATATAATCACCCTCCCCCAACAAACTGTAAAAACTCTACCTTATCATTTTCAGTAAACTCGAAAGTGGACCAATCTTCTTTTTTAACTACATTCATATTCACTGCGGCTGCCATAACTTTTTCATTAATACCTAACTCATCGAGTAAATTTTGTACTGTTTTTGACTCTGTATTTTTTTCTTCACCATTTACTATTAATCTCATTTTTTTCTCTTTTCTGAAACATGCCATTTTAAATCTTTCACCCATAAAAGATGGGTCAATAAGTGTTTTAACTCTGTTTACTTCAGCTTTATAATTCTCAGCTGTTGTATTTCTTTGCATCATATCAAGCAGCTCTATAAGACCAAAATCAACAAGAGCTTTCATCTGAGTATCGTAAGAGTGTAGAGTTGCTCCACTCTGCTCAAATGCACCTATAAGATGTTCAAAATTTACATCATAAGTTATATCACTTTTTGCAAACAGACTATTTAGTTCTATTTTCTCTTTTAACTCTTCATCTTCTATCAAATCTGTCAGAGCAAAAAATGGGTAAACTTTGTGTCTGTCATATATACGAAGTGAAAAATCTTCTCTTGGTTTTTTATCACCATAATCAAACGTAACAAACTCATACTTCTCTACATGTAGAGCCAAATCCTTTGCAAACTCTTCATAACCAATTGCTACTTCACCTTTGGTTATGGAGTATTTTTTCGACAAACTCTTTATGTCTGAATCCATCTCTTTAAACTCTGCCTTATGGTCATACATGTAAAGCATATTATCGTTATAGACTACGTTACATGTAAACGCATCAAATATCTCATTTGCTACTATGAAAGCCTCTTTACATGTAAGCTCTTCTAGCCTCTTTACATGTGAGAGTTTTACTGTGTCTCCAAAGCTCTCTTTAAAGTACTTTAATTGGGCTTTTTGGTTCTCTTCAAAAGGCTCCACTATAATAAACTCTAAAGTTTCTAAAAACTCTGGTTTAAGCGTATAGATGAACTGAACAATATCAGCTAAAAGGTAACCTTTATGTGCTCCAATTTCAACTACAGTAGAATTTTTGCTTAAAAAGCCCTCTTCTATGGAGCTAAGAAACTTTTTGGCAATACTTCCTCCAAAGAACATACTAGAACTCACTGCTGTATAAAAATCACCCTCTTTTCCTATCTCTTTATGTGTTGCATAGTAACCATCTTTTGCATACAACCATGCATGCATATACTCACTAAATTTCACCATTCATCTTTGCATAGAGTTCTAATAACACATTTTGTGCATCTAACTCATATATTTTTTTATCTAAAACCATAGTTTGCTTTGAGTTTTCAAGATTTTCAACATCATAAGTAGTTTTTTCTCCAGCTTCAAAAAGCTCCCTAGTTGAGACTAAAAGTGAATCATATAATTTTGTATCATTACTAACAATGTCTATTTTTTTACTCAATAATTCTATTTTTTTAACTGAATCTTGATATATATTGCCCTCTTCTAATTCCTTGTCTTGTAGCTCTATTTTTGACTTTAAATACTCTAGTTGTCTTATCTCAATAGTTCTACCTCTGTTAACATCTATAATGGGCATTGAAACTTTAAAACCAATCTGGTTATAAGTATCATTTTCATTTGTATTTGTTGGTGAGTCGTAGTAGCCTGCATACACAGAAAAAGTAGGAAGATAGTTAGATATAGTCATCTTTTTTAAATATTCAGATCTTTTACTTTGTGCTATTTGTTGCTTTAAAGCTAAGGAGCTATTTAAATATTTTTGTTGGTCTACCATCACAAAAGTTGGTGGCGTTATATCCATATAATTTGAATCACTTAAAGACTTAAAAATCATAAGTTTTGAGTATCTTAAAGACTCCATATCTATGAGGTTTTTTTCCAAAGTGGTCTTGGTTAATATTGCTTTATCAAGAAAACTACTATCTAAAAAGCCACTCTCATACTGCTCTTTTTTTCTTACAATATCTATTTTTGCATTGGCTATTAGATACTTTTGTCTTTGTATTTGTAGGTCATACTTTTTCATTGACAACCAAGCAGATATAACATTTCTTATAAGGTTTTGCTCATTTAGCGTTGTGCTAAGTCTTAAAAACTCTCTATTTGCTCCTGCATACTGTATTGCGTAGTATATACCACCACTTTTAAACACAGGTTGGTCTAGTGTCAATGCAAATGTCTCTGTACTATTATCTCCACCTCTTTTACCATTAGTTGTCGATCTTGAGTAAGACCCCATTATCTGCTTTATCCAATTGTACTTTAGATTGTCACTCTCTAGTTCTATCTTCTGTCTGTCAATATTTAGTTTTTCTTGCTTCAATGTAGACAAAAGAGAGCTGTTTTCACTAGCACTCAAAACTCCAACCAATAGCGAAAGACTAATTAACTGTTTTATACGCATTTTTCAACCTTTTAAATCCCTCATCTATCTCTACGTTAGTGATAGTAAGTGATGGCAAGAAACGCAATATATTTCTTCCCGATTTTAGAACTAAAACACCCTCATTAAAAGCACTATCTATTAGTACAGATAAATCAACTGAGTCAAAACACCTAACTCCTCGCATAAGACCAAGCCCTACAACTTCACTAAAAAGTTTTGGAAACATAGATGCAAACTCTTTTAATTTTTTATCAAAATAATTAAAAGTTTCATCTAGTTCTCCACTCTTTTTATAACTCTCCAGAATATCTAAAACTTCAAGTCCAGCTCTAGTAGATAAAAAGTTACCTCCAAATGTACTTCCATGATCACCAACTTCAAGTATATCTTTATGAGTAGTAACAACTGCACCTATAGGCACTCCTCCTGCTAACCCTTTTGCAAGGGTTATAATGTCTGGTTTTATATCGTAAAGATTTGTAGCTAAAAATTCTCCTGTTCTATAAACACCTGTTTGGACTTCATCAACTATAAAAAGTATCTCTTTTTCTTTTAAAAACTTTGAGAGTTTTTGAATCTCATCTTTGCCAAAAGGAGCAACTCCACCCTCTCCTTGAACTAGTTCTATCATAACTGCTACTGTTTCATCATCAATAGCACTATAAAGTGCTTCTATATTTTGTTCATATGAGAAACCATCTGGATATGGAGAAAAATCAGGCTTGTGAAAGCTTTTTTGTCCTGTTGCTTTTACTGTTGTTATGGTTCTTCCATGAAAAGAGTTTTCTAAAGTTATTATCTTATATTTTTTGCCATTAAAATTCTTTTGTCCATATTTTCTTGCAAGTTTTATTGCACCCTCATTGGCTTCTGCTCCACTATTTGCAAAAAATGTACCTACATCTTGACCATAAAGTTCTGCTATCTTTTTGGCTAGTTTTGCTTGTGGCTCTATCAAATACAGATTTGAAGTGTGTATAATGTTGCTTGCTTGGTCTGCTATGGCACTTACTAGTCTTGCATTGCCATGACCAACACTTGTAACACCAATGCCAGCTGTAAAGTCTATATAATCTTTACCTTTATCATTAAACAGTGTTGCATTTTGCCCCTGTTTGAAGTTTACATAATTTCGTGGATATGTATTTAAAACATATTTTTTATCCATCTCTTTATACATATATGTACCTTATCATTTAATTCTCAAAATATTTGAACAAGTCCAAACATTTTTCAATCACTAAAGCTTTCACTTTGTGAAGAATATATTTTTAAAATTATACCAAATATTTGTTAATCAAGCTTTGGAAGATGCCATTTTTTAGAATATGCAAACAAACGAAACGCCAATCCCACACAAAAGACCGTAAGTAGGGAGATATTATTAATCTTTTCAAAGTAGTCTAAAACAAAAACAACAACTCCAATCAAAATTGAGACTGTTCCGTAAAGCTCACTTGTTAACACTATAGGAACACGATTTAAAAGAATATCACGCATAATACCACCACCAACGGCAGTTGCAAGTGCTAACATAACAACACCAAAAATATTGAAATCAACCATAAGCCCAACTAAAGCACCAGTGATAGAAAATGAAATCAAACCTATAGAGTCACTTATAACAAAAATCTTTGTGTTTTCTATTTTGCTTTTTTTATAAAACTTAAATATAATTGCCACAAGTATAACTAAAATAACTAGTAGAGTAGGAAGTAGATGAGAAAAGGCAAAAGGAACTCTATCAGCTACTGTATCACGCATTATTCCACCACCAAGTGCAGTTAAAAATGATGCTATAAAAATACCTAGTAAATCTAGTCTATCTCGAGTAGCTACCATAAAACCACTCAAAGCAAAAGCAATAGTACCGACAATATCTGCTATTTCCAATCCAATCATTCACGTATTTTACTCAAATATTACTACAAACTTGCTAAAAGTACTTTTGTTACATTGTGTTACAATTTTTTTAATTCACTGCTTAATTGTATATACAAATAATAATTTTATAATTTTTCTGCTATTATTAGGACTACAAACTAAACTAAAGGACAACAATGAAACTTTTTAAGTTTACAGCAGCAGTTTTAACTGCACTACTTTTAACTACAACTTCACTTGTAGCTAAGCAAGAGTTGGTTAGAGGAAACGGTGCTGAACCCGTAACTCTAGACCCTAACCTAGGAGAAGGTACTCCAGGTTCAAATGTCAACAGAGACCTATTTGAAACCCTTATGACAGAAGATGGTGAAGGTAATGTAATACCTGGTCAAGCTGAGTCATATACTATCAGTGATGATAAACTAATATATACTTTTAAAATCAGAAAAAATGCAAACTGGTCAAATGGTGAGCCTGTAACTGCTAGTGATTTTGTATATGCTTTCAGAAGAATAGCTGATCCAAAAGTTGCAGCAAAATACTCTTGGTACCTAAAAATCTTGGGTATTAAAAATACTGCTGAGATTTTGGACAGTAAAAAACCTGTTGATTCTCTTGGTGTTAAAGCACTTGATGCAAAAACATTTGAAGTTACTTTAGCTAAACCAATTCCGTACTTTATAATAGGACTTTCTCATATAGTTATGGCTCCTGTTCCACAAAAAGTGGTAGAGAAATATGGTCAAAACTGGACAAAAACTGAAAATATTGTAAGTAATGGTGCATACAAACTTAGTAAGTGGGTTGTAAATGAGAAAATTGTTTTAGTAAAAAATGACAAATACTATGACGCAGATAAAGTAAAAATTGACAAAGTTACATTTTTACCAATTCCTGATCAATCTACAGAGCTAAATAGATACAAAGCTGGTGAAATTGATTATCTTTATGAGCTACCAAAAAATCAATATAAAACTTTGATGAAAACTATACCAAATGAAGTAAAAGTTCTTGGACGTGTTGGTACATACTACTACTACTTAAACATGAAGAAAAAGCCGTTTGATGACATTAGAGTTAGAAAAGCACTTTCGTATGCAGTAAACAGAGATGTTTTAGCAAACAAAATTTTAGGAACAGGAGAAAAACCAGCATATACTTTTGTACCTGAAATTGTATCAGGATATACATTGGAACTTCCTCCTTACGCAAAACTTACTCAAAAACAGAGAGATGAGCAAGCAAGAAAAATGCTAAATGATGCAGGTTTTACTAAATCACATCCACTTAAATTTGAACTTCTTTACAACACTAGTGAACAACACAAAAGAAATGCACTTGCAATTGCTTCTATGTGGAAAAAAGCATTTAATGGTGCGGTAATTGTAACACTTAAAAATCAAGAGTGGAAAACTTACCTTTCAGAAAAAAGAGCTGGTAACTACCAAGTGGCACGTGCCGGTTGGATTGGTGATTATAATGAAGCTTCAACTATGTTAGACCTTCTTACAGTTGGACACTCATCAAACAACTCATTTTACAACAACCCAGAGTATGATGCTTTGATGGACAAAGCTCGTGTAACAACTGATGATGTGGCTAGAAACAAGCTTTATCAAAAAGCAGATGCTATGATTGCAAGAGATATGCCAATCATTCCTCTTTTCCAGTACTCAAATGCAAGACTAATTAAGCCACGCGTTGGTGGGTATCCAAAAGTTAATCCTCTTGGTAGTATTCAAACAAAACATTTGTATATTAAAGAATAATATCAAAAATCTTAAGGGGCTACATGTAAACATGTAGCCCCTTTTTTTATGAGGAAAAACAGTGTTAAAATTTATAATTAGAAGAGTACTTATAGCCATACCAACGTTGTTGGTTCTTATAAGTATCTCATTTGTCTTAGTTCACTCAGCTCCAGGTTCTCCTTTTACTGATGATAGAGACATTCCACCAGAAATAATGAAAAATATTGAAGCAAAATACCATTTAGATAGACCACTTATTGTTCAATATGGTTACTACCTTGTTGATGTTGCTACTTGGGATTTTGGTCCATCATTCAAGTTTAAAGACTATAGTATCAATGACTTAGTAAATCAATCTTTTCCCGTATCTATAAAGATAGGTTTTTTAGCCTTTTTATTTGCATTTATAGTTGGTGTAGCTTCAGGGGTGATTGCCTCTTTAAATCAAAATTCAAAGATAGATTATAGTGTAATGACCTTTGCCATGGTTGGAGCAGCAATACCAAATTTTGTTTTAGCTCCTGCACTAGTACTATTTTTTGCAATTTATATGAAAATACTACCTGCTGGTGGCTGGAATGGAGGAGAATGGCAATACCTAATACTCCCAGTTTTCGCTATGAGTTTTAGATATATCGCTTCAATCGCAAGAATTATGAGAGCTAGTATGATTGAAGTGTTAAATTCAAACTTTATCAGAACTGCACGTGCAAAAGGCATGCGTAACTCATACGTTATTATACACCATGCACTTAGACCTGCAATTTTACCCGTTGTATCATATCTTGGACCTGCATTTGTAGGTATCATCACAGGTTCAGTTGTTATAGAAACCATATTTGGTTTACCAGGAATTGGTCAACTATTTGTAAATGGTGCGCTTAATCGTGACTATAATATGGTTCTTACTTTGACTATCATCATTGGTGGTCTTATGATTTTGTTCAACACTATAGTAGACATACTCTACGCAGTAATAGATCCAAAAATAAAGTATTAATATGATAAAAGAAAAAGATACAAAAATTTTAGAAAATTTAGAGTTAGAGAGTAGAAGTCTTTTTGCTGATGCAAAAATAAGATTCTTTAAAAACAGAGCAGCAGTTTTTAGTCTTGTTGTTATTTGTGTAGTGATACTTTTTGTTCTGTTTGGACAAAGTATATCTCAATTTTCGTACGAAGATACTGATTGGGATTTAATGCAAGTTGCACCTAGTTTTGCAACTGGTCACTATTTTGGAACAGATGATTTAGGACGTGACATATTTGTAAGAACCCTTCAAGGAGGTAGAATCTCACTCATGGTTGGTCTTATGGGTGCATTTGTTGCTGTGTTTATTGGTGTTCTTTATGGAGCAACTGCTGGTTTTATAGGTGGTAGGATTGACGGATTTATGATGAGAATTGTTGATATACTAGCATCTTTCCCTTTTATGTTCTTCATCATCCTTTTAGTTACATTTTTTGGTAGAAATATCGGCTTTATATTTGTAGCTATTGGTATGGTCTCTTGGCTAGATGTTGCTAGGATAGTACGTGGACAGACTCTAAGCCTAAAAGAAAAAGAGTTCATCGAAGCTGCTTATGTAAGTGGAACTTCTAACTTCCAAATAGTACAAAAACATATTATTCCAAATGTGATCGGTATTGTTATAGTATATGCAACTTTACTTATACCAAATATGATCATTTTTGAGTCATTCCTAAGCTTTTTAGGGCTTGGTGTACAAGAACCAGATACTTCATGGGGTGCTTTAGTAAATGAAGGCTCAAAAGTGATGGATATAGCTGTTTGGCAGTTAGCCTTTCCAGGGCTTTTCTTGGTTATAACGTTATTTTGTTTTAACTTCATTGGTGATGGATTAAGAGATGCTCTTGATCCAAAAGATAGATAGGAGATGTCATGAGTCTATTAGAAGCAGAAAATTTAAGTGTAGATTTTGACACCCATGATGGAGTTGTTAGAGCAGTAAATGATTTAAATTTTTCAGTAGATGCTGGGCAAACACTTGGCATAGTTGGTGAGAGTGGTAGTGGAAAAAGTCAAAGTGTTTTTTCTATTATGGGGCTACTCGCTAAAAATGGGCATGCAAGAGGAAGTGTAAGATTTAATGGTCGCGAGATTTTAAACCTGCCTGAGAATGAGTTAAATAAGATTAGGGCAGAACAAATAGCTATGATCTTTCAAGATCCTATGACTTCACTTAACCCTTACATGAAGGTTGAAAAACAGCTTATGGAAGTATTAATGAAGCATAAGGGTAGCAGTAAAAAAGAGGCTTATGAAGAGTCACTTAAAATGCTAGATGCTGTTAAAATTCCAGAAGCTAGAAAAAGAATGAGTATGTACCCACATGAGTTTTCAGGTGGTATGAGACAACGCCTCATGATAGCTATGTCACTTCTTTGCCGTCCAAAGCTTCTCATTGCAGATGAGCCAACTACAGCACTAGATGTTACAGTTCAAGCTCAAATACTCTCACTTATGCAAGATCTTAAAAATGACTTTAATACAGCTATCATCCTCATAACTCACGATTTAGGAGTTGTTGCAGGATTATGTGATAATGTTATGGTCATGTATGCAGGTCAAACAATGGAGTATGGCAGTGTTGAAGATATTTTTTATAACCCTGCCCATCCATATACTACTTCACTTCTAAAGTCTATTCCAAAACTAACTGAAGATATAGAGATGCTTGAAACCATTCCTGGAAATCCTCCAAACATACTAAATCTTCCTAAAGGCTGTCCTTTTGAAGATAGATGTTATGCTGCAATGCCAGAGTGCAAACTCGACCGCCCAAATTTGCTTAACTTTGGTAGTGGCAGACAACGAGCATGTTATTTTGAAAAGGCTAAATATGAGTGATACTATACTAAAAGTCGAAAACTTAAAAGTTCAGTTTGATATAAAATCAAACAAACATCTTTTCGATTTTGGATATGACAAACTAAAAGCAGTTGATAATATAAGCTTTGAGATTAAACAAGGTGAAACACTTGGCATAGTTGGTGAATCAGGTTGTGGAAAATCTACTCTAGCTCGAGCAATCATTGACCTTGTGCCTACAACTAGTGGAAAAATTTTCTTTGAAGGAAAAGATTTAACTAGTATGAATGAAAAAGAGAGATGGCATCTTAAAAAAGATATGCAGATGATTTTTCAAGACCCGCTAGCCTCACTTGATCCTAGAATGAGTGTAGGAGATATTATTGCTGAACCTCTTTTATCATTTTTTCCAAAAATGAATAAGAAACAGAGAAAAGATAAAGTGCAAGAGACAATGGCAAAAGTTGGACTTCTTCCAAATGTCATAAACAGGTATCCTCATGAGTTTTCAGGTGGTCAGTGCCAAAGAATAGGCATCGCACGGGCACTCATAACTGAACCTAAACTTATTATATGTGATGAACCAGTAAGCGCGCTAGATGTTTCTATTCAAGCTCAAGTTACAAACTTACTAATGAAACTTCAAAGAGAGATGAATTTAACTCTTATTTTCATTTCACATGATTTGTCTGTTGTGAAACATATATCTCATAAAATACTTGTAATTTATCTTGGTAACTTTGTAGAAATGGCAGATAAAAAAGAGCTATTTGATAACCCGCTTCATCCATACAATAAAGCCCTTATCTCTGCTGTACCTGTTGCAGATCCAAGAAAAGAAAAAGGCAAAAAAATAGACTTTTTAGAGGGTGATTTACCTTCACCTATTAATCCACCAAGTGGCTGTGTGTTTAGAACTAGATGCTCTAAAGTAATTGATAAATGTTCTATAAATAAACCAGAAATTATCAATATAAATGACAATCATACACTTAGTTGTTTTAACTATTAAGTAATTTAATCTCTACATGTAAAGCTTTACATGTAGAGACCCATCTAATCTACATTAAAATATAAAGCCTTAGAGTTGTGCATAACAATCGCTGTTGTACTTTGTTCAGGGTGAATTTGAAAAGTTTCACTGAGTTCTATGCCAAACTCTTCTGGTTTTAACAAATCAAAAATAACTTTTGTATCACTAAGTTCAGGACAACTTGCATACCCAAAAGAGTATCTGCAACCAGTATATGCTCTCATCTGAACATCTTTTAGTGCATGCTTCTCTTTCTGTGCAATACCCAAATCAAGCCTTATCTGTTTATGTGCAACTTCTGCTAATGCCTCTGCAAGTTCAATACTAATACCATGTATCAAATGATACTCCTGAAAATTTCCATCAGCATATAGCTTTTTTTCATACTCACTAAACTTTGATCCAGCACTCACACATGTAAATGCCACGACATCATCTCTGTCATTTTGAATATAGTCACTCAAACAACGATATGGTTTTCTCTCTTGTCTTGGAAAATCTAAAGTATGAGTAATGTCTTCTATATGTAAAGGTTCACGATTTACTTCACTATCACTAAAATACCCTCTTTTTGTATCTAGTATGTGAAGCTTATTTTGCTCGTTTCTACAAGGATAATAGCCATAAATAATAGTAGGCTCAAAGAGTCCCATCTTTTCAATATCGCGTTTCAATCTCTCATAAAGAGGCCAAAGCACATCGTCAATCTGTTTTTGTTTATCCTCTTTACTCATGCCTTTACCAGTATATCCCCAAGCACGAGAAAATAGCATCTTGTGATTTATCCACTCATAAGCGATGCTAGAAACATCTGCTTCAAGCTTTTTTCTACCCCAAAATGGTGGTGTTGGAATAGCGTTTGCACTAACTGGCATCTCTATCTTTTCATAAGCAGGTATCTCACCTTTTTTCTTTTTTAGTTGAACTATCTCATCATCTATAATTGGTCTTCCAAAATCTGTATTAAAATCTCCAGCTTCTATGCGACTCATAGCTTCAATACCCTCAAATGCATCTTTACAGTAAAAAACAGGTCCATCATAGTTTACTCTACAAAACTCATTTACAAACTTGTCATTTAGTGCTGCCCCTCCTAGTATGACAGGTATGCTTATGCCCATTGACCTCATCATCTCTAAGTTCTCTTTCATAACTGCTGTTGATTTTACTAAAAGTCCACTCATGCCTATTGCATTTGCACTATGCTCTTTCATAGCTGCTAAAAAGTCTTGCAAGTCTGCTTTTATGCCTATGTTTATAACTTTAAATCCGTTATTTGAGAGTATGATGTCAACAAGGTTTTTACCAACATCATGAACGTCACCTTTTACAGTTCCTATGATAAGAGTTGTTTCTGTTGCTTTCTCTTTCTTTGGTAAAAATGGGTTCAAGTAATCTACACTTGCTTTCATAACTTCAGCACTTTGCAAAACAAACGGAAGTTGCATTTTTCCACTTCCAAAAAGCTCTCCAACTACTTTCATAGCATTTATCAAAATCTCATTTACTATTTTTTCAGGTGGTATTTCATCTTTTGCAGTTACTAAAAGAGGTAAAATCCTATCTTTATCACCATCTATGAGCAAATGAGCTAGTTTCTCTTGGGTACTAAGAGCATTGTAAGCCTCATCATCTTCCTCTTTTTGTTCACTAACATCTGAAAAATAGTCTATAAACTTAAAAAGTGGGTCACCCTCTTCTCTACGGTTTAGAAGTAAGTCATCACAAATCTTTAACTGCTCATCACTTATTTTGTGCATTGGAATTGTATTTTTAACATTGACAATAGCCATGCTTAAACCAGCTTCAACACAGTGATTTAAAAAGACTGAGTTCAAGTATTCCCTTGCATTTTTGGCTAGTCCAAAAGAAATATTTGAAATACCAAGAACAAACCCAACTTCTGGGTGTATTTTACTAAACTCTTCTATAGCTTCAATAACTTCTATTGCCGCAGTATGGTACTCAGCATCTCCACTTCCAACTGTAAAAGTAAGCAAATCAAAAACCAAATCTTCTGGGTTAATTCCATGTCTTTTAGTAGCTAGGTCATAAATTCTCTGTGCGATTCTTACTTTTTCATCTTTAGTCTTTGCCATTCCTACTTCGTCTATAGTCAAACAAACCAAAGAACAACCAAATCTCTTTGCTAACGCACAAACTTTATCAAACTTCTCTTCACCATCTTCAAGGTTAACAGAGTTAATGATAGGTTTTCCACCTATGAGCTTTAGTGCAGTTTCAAGTGCAGGAATTTGCGTTGTATCTGGCATAAGAGGTAGAAGTATCTTTTGAACATATCTTCCAACTACCTCTATGGTATCTCTGTTCTCATCACGCCCTGCAAAACCAACACTCACATCAATTCCATGTGCTCCACTTCTTACTTGCTGTTGCGCTACTGATAGCGAAGTATCATAATCCTCAGCTAGTATCAATTCACGAAAAGCCTTTGAGCCAGTAGCATTTGAACGCTCTCCAATTAGAAATGGTGCTGGGTTTTGTTTCAAAGTTCTTGTTTCAAATAAAGAAGCAATAGCCATAGGAGATTGTCCAATTGGTGGTTTTGGAACTTCATTTGCGACTCTACATGTAAGCATCTCTATATGTTCAGGTGTAGTTCCACAACAACCTCCTAGTATGCAAACTCCATCGTACTGCAAAAAGCTCTCTTGAAGGTCTGTAAACTCTTTGGGCTGCATTGGGTAAAACGTAACTCCACCTCTGTTTTGAGGAAGTCCTGCGTTTGCATGAACCGAAATAGGAAACTTACAAACTTCACTTAAAGTCTTTACGTGCTTTTTAACTTGCTCTGGTCCTGTTCCACAGTTAAAACCCAAAGAAAGTATGTCAAATGGCTCCATGATAGTAGAAATTGTAATCGAGTCAGTACCTATAAGCATAGTACCACTTAACTCAATAGTAACAGAAACCATAATTGGAATTTCTACATTTTTCTCTTTGCATGTGTCTTGCATCGCATGAAGTGCTGCTTTTATTTGAAGTGGGTCTTGTGCCGTCTCTATTAAAAAGACATCAACCCCACCATCAATCAAACCTCTTACAGCTTCACAGTACCCCTCATGCATCTCATCATAGGTTATATGTCCTAATGAAGGAAGCTTAGTCCCTGGTCCCATAGCACCTGCAACAAAACGAGGTTTTTCAGGTGTACTAAACTCATCACAAGCCTCTCTTACTATTTGTGTACCAGCCAATGAGAGTTCATAAGTTCTACTACCTATGTCATAGTCATCTAAAACCCAAGGCAAAGCTCCAAAAGTATTAGTCTTTATAATGTCCGCCCCAGCACTCAGATAACCACGATGAATATTAGAGATAACATCTTTACATGTAACGTTCAAAAGCTCATTACAACCCTCTAAACCTTCCCATGCACTTGAAGGTATATCTGCATTTTGTATCTGTGTACCCATAGCACCATCAATGATCATAACTTTTTGTTTTATTAGTTCTTTTAGAGATTTCAAGACTTATCCTACTTTTAATTAATGATTTATATTATCAAAATTTAATTAAATAGTAAATAGCTTTATTTCAAAAACTGCTCCTAACTTATCGTTGTAAACTTTTAACTCCCCTTTGCAATGCTCTTCTATGATAGTTTTAGACATATAAAGACCCAACCCTGTTCCATCTTTTTGAGTTTTGGTTGAAAAATATGGATCAAATATCTTGTCAATTATGTTTACTGGTATTCCTCCTCCATTATCACTTATTTCAAGATATGAATAAATCTCATCATCATAGGTTTTTATATGAATATAAGGGTCATTTACATTTTTTTCTAACAGCACATCTTCCGCATTTTTTATTAAGTTTAAGATAACTTGTTTTAACTCATTTGGATAAGTATTGATTTTTTTAGTAGAGTTAAAATCAGTTATCAATTTTATATTTTTATTTTCAATAGAAATCAATACAATGTCTAGTGTACTTTGTATGACACTTGAATAAAATATTTCTACTTTTTCTTTATCCTCTTTGTAAAATTCTCTAAAATCATCTATTGTTTCGCTTAAATGCTTAGATAAACTTGATATTTTTTCCAACTTTTGTACAAAATAATCTTTACTGTAATTATCCAATATTAGTTTCATAGTCAAATCATTTGAATTTGCAGATATTGCAGAGAGTGGTTGTCGCCATTGATGGGCTATCATACTCATCATCTCTCCCATCTGAGCTAATTTAGTTTGATGTATCATCGCTTGATCTTTTTCTCTACTTTTTCTCACCTCATCTTTGATTTTTATCTGAAGAGTTTCATTACTTTTATTGATTTGTTTTGCCATAATAAAACCAAAAATCATTACAATCATTACTGTAACTAAAATCAATATAAATTCTAATTTTTTATAGAATTCTTTCTTTTTATCAGTTTCATGTTTCAATTTTTTTAATTTTATATTACTCTCGTATAGAATTCTCTGGATATTCTCTTGCAGCCTATTGAAAAATGCTGGAGCTCTTTTGTTTTGGCTTCTCAATTTACTCATCACTCTCTTCATTTTTTTAGTTTCTTTATTTTTAAAATTTAAATCTCGTTTTACTGTTTCACTCATAATAACTTTAATCATATCTTCAAGTTGATTTAATTTAGGAATAATATCTAATGATTCTATAGAGATATCATCACTCTCTTTAACATAAGTTACTTTTTGCAAAGAATTTTTATGACCTTCTACATTTAACTTAATCTTTTTCTTAAAAGTTCCTCCATGGTCTAAAACAAAAAGTTCTTTTTTTATGTCTAAAATTCTTCTCTTAATTCTTTTATAAATTATATCTCTACCTAGTTTATTGTTTGTTGCTGCTGATAATTCAAAAAAATTATAACGAAGTTTATAAGCATCATTTATTATGAATTTTCCAATTTTAAATTTCACTTTTAAATTATTGACTTTTTGGTCTAGTCCATTTACCAAAGAAGAAAAATACAGATCTAAACTAACAAGCATTACTATGCCCACTAGAAAAGAGATCAATAAAAAAAATAAATTTTTTAAAGTAGAACTATTTTGCACTATAAAAAACCGTGCTTTTTCATAATTTTTTGACCCTCTTTAGAAGATGAAAATCTCATAAATGCTTTTGAAATTTTTGGGTATTTTGAAAATTTAAGAAGATTTATAACCAATTTCTTTTTAGGAGCATACTTTTCATCAATCTTTACTATATCTATGTATTTACTGTTTTCTGCCCAAAAAGCAGTAGCTCTCCAATTGATAGACATGTCAGAATTTTTTTCTATCAACGATGTATTTAAATTTCTTGAATCAGTACCGATTTCTACTACGCGATCATAAACATCATAAAAAAAATCTTCACCTTTAAATTTTAGCAATATTTTTTTAGTCATTTTACCAATACTACCACTTTGTGGATCACATAAAATCAAAGCTACATCTTCTTTGGTTAACGAATTTAAATCTTTTATATTTTTAGGATTACCTTTTTGAACAAATATTGCTGCTTTGTTAAATCCTATATACTCCCCATCTAACAAATAACCATCTTTCATATATCTATCTCTATATGAAGATGAGCCAGGCAGATACATATCACCTTTTTTAGAGTACTTCAAAGACTCATATAAATCTCTTGAACCACCTTGTGTTATAGCTATCTCACAGTTATATTTTTTTTCAATAATCTTTGCAATCTCTTTTATTGGTTTAACCATAGTAATACCGCAATAAAAAAGTAATTTTGGTTTTGAATCTGCAAAAGATGAAACTGTAAAAACTACAGCACTAAGCATTAAAAATAAAAATCTTGTTAACATTAAATCGCCCTTTTATTAAATTGTTATTGTTGGTTTACTTATAAAATACCCTTGATAGCCATCAACATTAAGCTTTTTGACTCTATCAAATACTTCTTGATTATGAACAAACTCTGCTATTGTTTTTATACCTAACTCTTTTGCAAAACTAACAATAGTTTTTACTATAATATATGATTTGTTATCTTCATGTATGTTTTTTATCAAAGAACCATCTATTTTTATAAAATCTGGACTTAACTCAAGTACATGTGAAAAATTTGAGTACCCACTTCCGAAATCATCTATAGATATTTTAACTCCCAAAGTTTGCATTTTTGTTACAAAACTTTTTACAAGCCTAAAATTATCTATACTTTCACTCTCTACTATTTCAATTATAAGTTGATTTGCCATATTTGTCTTTATTAGTATATCTTCAAGAAAATTTACTAAATGCTTATTTGAAATATCTTCAAAAGAGAGATTGATACTAAAGTGCATATCTGTTTCACTAAATTTTTTAAATGATTTTAATATCATCACTTTTGTAAGTTCATCATAATATTTTGTTTTTTTTATTGCATCTAAAAACTCAACTGGAGCAATAAGTCTATCTTCCTCTATAATCCTAACTAAACATTCATATGTTTCATGCTTTTCATATTTTTCAATTTTTTGAAATACTGGAATAACCCTATCTTCTCGAAGAGCTTTTTTTGTCATAAGCACAGCATCTAACTCTTTTTTATAGTGTTCTTCAATATTTAATTTATCTGAATAAAAGATAATGTACTGATTTGTTTTTTTTGCATAGTGAAGAGCGACTTCAGCATTTTTAAACATTTTAGAGATTTCACAATCATATACTACTGAAACAGTTACGGCTATGTTGATTTTAATCGTCTCATTTCTAGTAGCTATAGTTATGTTTTCTATTGCATTTAAAATATCAGTGGTGACATTTTTAGTAAAATTAAAATTATCATCATACATATCTAAAAAAGCAAATTGATCACCTCCAACCCTAAAAACTCTATATTGTGTTTTTGCCAAATCTATTAGAAGATTGGCTATGTTTTTTAAAATATTATCACCCGTATCTGAGCCATATAAATCATTGAGTACTGAAAAATTGTTTATATCAATCAACATAAGTCCAAAAGGCTTCTCTTCTTCAATAACTTTTAAAATAGAGTTTCTATTTTCAAGGGAAGTCAATTTATCGTAATAAAGTTGTCTATAAAGTTTGTGAGTCTGCTCTTTAACTTTTTGTTCTAAATTATTATGATAAAGTTCAATCTCTTTTTTTAGATAAATTTTCTCAGTCGCTTTTTTGATCATATCTATAAACTGTTTTAAATCTATAGGCTTAAGTAGATACCCCTCAACACCTTGTTTAATCGTTTCAATAAAATATCCAGATTCATTATATGCTGAAAGTATCAATATTGGTATATCTTTATTTAATTCTCTGATTTTAGCGATCATCTCTATACCATTCATTTTTGGCATATTTATATCAGTTAGCACTAAGTCTAAAGTATTTGCTTTAAATTTTTCAAGTCCATCTTGTCCATCAATGGCAATTGTTATGTCGTTAAAAATGTTATTTAATAATCCCAAAGTTGATTCTCTTGCAGCTTCATTATCTTCAACATATAAAATTTTTAAACTTTGTGTAATCTTAATTAACTCTTTCATTTTGCCTATTCTTTTTTTATTTATCTCATTTTTTAATAATTTCAACCTGACTTTTATATTTTATCTTTCTTAATAATCATTCTATCTAGTAAAATCTTTATATTATCTAAAATTATGTATTTTACAAGCAAAGCAACACCTTACTTTACACATATGATTGATTAAAAATTAACCAATCATATGTATAAAATAAGTACAATTACTGTTATAATTCTTATAAATTATACAAAGGACAATAAATGAAAAAATGGTTATGGTTAACCCTTCTACC
>CAZHBU010000001.1:24495-26945 GCA_964530865.1 uncultured Sulfurospirillum sp. | reverse complement strand
TGGTTAGTGTTTGCAGCTCTTTGGATAGTAGTTGTTTATGCTCCTATAACTCACATGGTATGGGGTGGTGGATTCTTATTTGATGCTGGTGCACTTGATTTTGCTGGTGGAACTGTTGTTCATATGAATGGTGGTCTTGCAGGTCTTGTTTTAGCTTTCTTAGTTGGAAAAAGAAAAGGTTATATGAAAGTTGCTATGAAACCTATGAGTGTTATGTTAACTGCTCTTGGTGCTGCTCTTTTATGGTTCGGTTGGTTCGGATTTAACGGTGGTAGTGCATTTGGTGCAAACAAGATTGCTGGTTTAGCTTTCTTTACAACTGCTCTTGCTCCTGCTGTTGCTGGTTTGACTTGGATACTTATAGAGTATTTGGTTTACAAAAGAACAACTCTTCTAGGAGCTGCTTCAGGTGTAGTAGCTGGTTTAGTTGCAATCACACCAGCAGCAGGCTTTGTAGATGTTAGTGGTGCGTTGATACTTGGTTCAGTTGGTTCAATTATAGGTTTCTTTGGTGTAACTGCTATAAAAAAGAAGCTAGGTTATGATGATAGTTTAGATGCATTTGGAATTCACTTCTTAGTTGGTCTTTGGGGTGCTCTTGCAACTGGATTTTTAGCACTTGATGATAAAGAGCTTTTATGGGATGGACCCCTAAAAGACGCTGGAGACAGAATGGGACAGTTTATAGTTCAAGTTGAATCAGTTGTCGTAGTTGGTCTTATAACTCTAATCGGAACTGTAGTTGTTTACTATATCTCAGCAGCATTGACTAGTGGCGGTAGAGTTGATGATGAGACACAGAGTGTGGGTCTTGATGAAGCAATTCATGGCGAAAAAAGTTTTAATCTATAACAATAATTGGGAGTAAATATCTGCTCCCTCTAATCCCTTTGGTATTTCCATATTTCTTTTACTCATCTCTTTCATGAGTATCATTTTATAACCTTCTGCTTGAGTATCGAAATAACTCTTTTTAGATAAAAAATCCATCGTACTAACTCCACTAAGATTCAGATTTTTTAAGACTTCAGGAGATGTTATTTTGCTAAGATTCTCTTTCGTAACTAATTTATCTAACCAAGAGTTGTCACTATCATTTGCTTTTTTAGAATCATAGCTTAAAAGAAAATCTTCAAAACTACCTTTCTCGCCCTTTATAGAGTTATATAGTCCATAGCTACTAGCCGCCATCGGGTCTATAGTAAAAAGATTTGTCTGCATAATTTACTCCTCTAAACAAAGTCATAACAATAAAAGCAAATCTTATGCCATATTTGACTACAATGACAAAAAATTAGGATTACCATGAAAGAACTCTACGAAAATTACGCTACTGTCGTTATCTTTTTACATATATTATCAGCTGTTATTTGGGTTGGTGGGATGATTGTTATAAGATTTGCTGTGCACCCAAGCTTACAAAGCATAGATGATGTCAAAATCAGACTTGGAAAAACTCTTGAGATAGTTGGAAAACTTTTCAATATAGTTATGCCATTTATATTTATCAGCCTTATTTGTGCTCTTATCATCATCATTGGTGGTGGCTATAGTGGTGGAATTGTTCACCTTAAAGAGGCCGTATGGACTATTATGACATTGAACTTCTTCTACATGTACATAAAGCGTTTTAAAGCACAAAAGCTTTTCAATCAAGAGAAATTTGCTGAAGCTAAAAAGTGTGTCGCAATATTGCCTACAATCTTACTTCCAATAAACATAGCTCTTGGTTTAGTTGCTATTTTTGCAGGTGTTCTACTCAGAGGGTACTAATCCCTCTGCTCAAACATTCTATATGCCATTACAAGATTGAAACACAACTCACTAAGCATCATAAGCTCCCAGTGAGAAATGATTTCTAAAAATGGCATACCCTCTTCTAGGCTCTCAAAATCTACGTTACATGTAAAGCCATAGTTCATATCAGGTGAGCCAATTTCAGGTAAGTCACTCGCATACATAAGAGTAAAAAATATATTTGTATCTCTTTTATGGCGTCTAATTCTCTTTAGAGTTCCAGCATAATCTTTTTCACTTAGCTTTATCTGTGCATGAATGTTATGTGAGAGTACATTTCTGACAAATGAGACCAAATCAAAAAAGTTTTCAAACTGTTCACCAAGACGAACTTGCATAAAACTTCTGAATCCACTCTCAAGTCTAAGAGCTTCAACCGTAGCCATACATATTCCTCTAAAAGCATTGAACTCTACAAAGTATTCAAAAAGGGTTATCTCATTACTTTTGTTTGCATCATTTAATAGCTCTTTTATGATTGCTGGATTAAAATGATAACTTTGAGACTCATCAAAAGTTCTCTTTACCGCTAACTCTTTTTTTGCTAAATCCTCTTTTTTTGATAAATTACCAAAAAATTCTCCTACATGTAAGAAATAAAAATTTTGCTCAACTAAAAGTAGAGCATCATCTAAGAGGACACTATTTGACAT
>CAZHBU010000001.1:8048-24395 GCA_964530865.1 uncultured Sulfurospirillum sp. | reverse complement strand
CTCCTGAAATATAGCAGCTTCACCCTCTTCACTCTTTGCATAAGGTGTCAGCATATTGGCATTTTTGTTTCCTGAGTACAGAAGCATACAATCATCTCTAAGATTTTCATCATTTTTAACGACATACTCACACTCGTAAGTTCCATTTGAGAGTTTTATGGTTTGGTCATCTTTAAGCCCTAAACTAATAGGTACATGTAAAAACTGCTCTGCTTCAAATTGAGAGTTTAGTGACTTGTTATATTTGGCACTTAAAAGATAAAAACCACTGTCTAGGTCTTCTTCTGTAAAATCATCATCAAAATCATCAAAAAACTCAAACTTTCCACTCTTGGTATAAAACTCTTTTTCATAAGGAATATTCTCATAAGTTTTAGATATATATCGTCCATCTTTTTCTACTGAATTAGAATTAAAAATTTCATCTATATACTCTTTTTCACTTTTTAGCTTATAACCCAACTTTGAACACAAGTCATACTCGCTTATGCCTACCTTACTCTCAACTAACTTTGGCATAAAACCTATGTACTCATGTCCATAAGAGAGCTTTAAATCATCTTTTTCTAAAAAGGTTTTTGCTGGAATTATCAAGTCTGCCATTTTTGAAGTTTCGTTTACATGTAGACCAAAATAAACCACAAATTTTGCTTTTTTTAGCCCCTCTTTTACCTTTGGAGTACAAGGCATCTGGTTCATGGGATTGCCACCTTGAATGAAAACCAAATCATAGTTTCCAAACTCTACTAAAGGCAAACAAACTCTATTAGATTTTATAGAAAAAAGAGTGCTAAAACCAAAAGAGCTATTTGCAATGTAGCTTACACCACACCCTTGTTTTCCAAACAATCCAAGCATAGCTACAAAAGAGTCAATTGATCTTAAAACACTATGTCCAAAACTATACTTTTGAACTCCTAAACCAACTAGAAAAGAGACTTTTTTACCTTTTAGCAAAGACAAAATTTTATCTGCTTCAATGCAAGATACTCCACTTCTGTTCTCTAGCATAACTATTGGTTGTGAATTGACAAAGTCGATAAAATAATCAAAATTTTCTGTTCTGTTTTCTATGAACTCTTCATCTTCCATGCTGTCCATGTATGCCATGCGTGAAAGAAGCATCGCTAAGTAAATATCCCCTCTTGGTTTTATCTTTACATGTAAGTCTGCTTTTTTGGCTATCTGGGTGCTATATGGGTCAATCACAATGATAGTTTTACCTTTTAGTGCTGGTAAAACATGTGAGTTTGTTACACTTGGGTTTTGTCCCCAAACTATGACTACATCACTCTGGCTCACTCGCTCAGGACTCCATGAAAGACTCTCACCTCTGCCCTCTTCTATACCATAACTTCCTGCGTCTTCGCAAAGAGACCCTTTAGCTATATCGGCTCCTTCTTTAGCAAAAAAGAGTTTTGTAACTCCTTGCATGACTCCTAAGTTTCCGCTACCTTTGTAGTAGAGTGTTTTCTTACCTAACTTCTCTTTTATAGTCTCAATTGCCTTGTCTATGGTTATTTCTTTGCCATGAAGTGTTGCGTTTTCTATGCGAGGAAACTTATGAAAGTTATTCATGTTAGGACATAAAAAACCTTTAGTAATTGGGTGAGATTTATCGCCTCTAAGCTTTAAATCCTCATCAACCTCTATAGAACAGCCATCAAAACAGTCAAGTGGGCAAGTAGTCTTCATCATAGTCTATTTAAACTCAATTTTTAAAAGCTCAGAAAAACGCTTTGGTGCTGGTATGACTATCTCAGCCTTATATGATGATATGTTTTGCGTATCTACTACACTCCATATTTTATCTACCTTGTACTCACTTTCTTTGTCGTTGATGTATATTTTGTTATTTTTGGCTTTCTCAACATCTTCTTTAGAAAGATATATAGTAAGCTTTCCTTTTGAAATATCATACGCATCTACTAGTGGTGTGCCTACGTTTACAAAATCACCCTCTGTTATGTATATTTTGTAAATTAAAAAACCTCTTTTTATCTTTACATTTTTCTTTTTTATAATGTCTTCTAAAGTAGCTATTTTAAACTCCAAATCGCTAATAGACACTTTTAAATTCTCTAGTGAATTTTCTAAAGACAAAACTTGGTTACTTGCATTGATAAGGTTTATAAGCTCAGCATCTTTACTGGTTCTTGATTTAGTTTTTAGATTTTTGATTTTTTTATAATTCTCTTCTCTTATGCGTTCTACTTCTTTTGAGTTACGGACATTTTTACTTGTTAACTCCATGGTTCTTCTTAAACTTACTAGTTTGGTTTTTGAACTTTTTATCTCTTTTTTATTTAAAACATCATCAATTTGAAGTAAAACTCCACCATTTGAGACCTTCCCTTCAGACTCCTTAAAAACAGATAGAACCTCTCCACTTGCTGTTGCTTTGATAGAGTAAGCTTCATAAGGCTCAACTTTGGCATAGTAAATGCTTGCGTTTAGGCTAAGAGCTAAAACAAATAGACTTAACAGATATTTCATATAGGATTCCTCTTAATTAGTTATTTATCTGTTATTATACAAAAACTTATGTAAATGAGGGTTAATAATATGAAAATTCTTATCATTGGTGCTGGTGGGGTTGGTGGATATATTGGAGCCAAGCTTATTAAGAGTGGCTATTTTGATGTTACTGTTATATCTCGTGGAAAACATCTTGATGCTATTAAAAAAGATGGCTTAACCGTTATTGATGAAGATAAGCAGTTCAACATAAATACATATCATATAACAGACGATATAAGTCAAAATGAGCCTTATGACTTTGTCATAGTGACAACCAAGTCTTATGATGTAATTGATGCTTTGGAAAATACAAAAAACTCAATAACAGACAATACAATTCTTATGACAACAGCAAATGGAGTGGGATATAAAGAGAAAATACAAAAATATTTTCCAAAAAATCATATTTGTGAAGCATGCATCTACATACTATCTAACATAGTAAAAGCAGGAACAATCAAAAAATATGGTGGTGTTTTTCAACTCATAATTGGTTCTGATGAAATCATGCCTAAAAAGCTTGAAGAAATTTGTGCTATTTTTAACGATGCTGATTTAAAAACAAAAGTTTCAAAAAACATAAAGTTGCAGTGTTGGAGAAAATACCTTTTTATAAGTGCTTTTGCTACTATGACAAGTTTTTATAATGCTAGTATGGGTGAAGTAGTAAAAGAGCATGAAAGTGAATTGAGAGACGTTTTAAACGAGATTATCGCACTTGCGAACGAAAAAGGCATACCATTAACTCAAAACAATCTTGAAGACTCTATAAATCAAGCAAGAAGCAAAATTCCATACAATGCAACAACATCTATGTTACTTGATTTTAGAAACAAGCACAAAAGCGAGATAGATGCTTTGACTGGCTATGTGTGCATGGAAGGAGATAGGCTAGGTGTGAAAGTTGAAAATATAAAATCTCTTTATAAGTGGCTTTTAATTAAAGATATTGAAAATAATTAATCATATTAAATTAGTTAAAAAATTAAAGCATAAGACAATAGACTTCTCAAAAGGGAAAGCCCATAGATAAGGCTTCTTTAGTCACTTGTAATTATTTATATTAAACTGTGATCTCTTTTAAGTCTGCTATTAATCTAAACTCTTTATATATAGTTGCAATCAAGTTTTGTCTATTTGTTTTCACATTTATATCCTCGGCATTAACCATAACATTGTCAAAGAAATTATCTATTTGAGTTTTAAGTCCAAATAATGCATCGAGTTTGTTTTCATAAGTCTTATACTCCTTGTGAGCACATTTTTTAAACTCAATATGAAGAGCTTTTTCCTCATCGGTTTCAAAAAGTTTTTCGTCTACATGTAGCTCTTTTTCTATGTCAAAATCTTTAATGATATTTGCTACTCTTTTAAACGTAGAAAACACCTCTTTAAAATCACTACTGTTTGCAATGCTCTTTAGTGCTTCTATCTTCAAAGAAAGTTTTACTATATCTCTCTCGCCAGTACTAACTACTGCTTTAATAACAGAAGGGTTTGCATCAAAAAACTGATTTATTCTCTCTAAGAAAAAACTTTCAAGTTTCTCTACATCAAAATTAGCATAATTACTGCTCAAACTATTTAAATCATCTTTTATATTAAATTCAAGATTTTGATTTAACACTATTTTGATGATGCCATTTACCGCACGACGAAGTGCAAATGGATCTTTAGTTCCTGTTGGAATCTTACCAATACTAAATAGTGCAATCAACGAATCAATTTTACTTGAAAGTGCCACCAAAGAGCTACATAAATTGCTTGGTAATTTACCCTCAAAGCTGTTTGGAAGATACTGCTCTTTAATCGCCAAACAAACAAGTTCATCTTCACTAGCAGCTTTTGCATAGTAGTACCCCATTAGTCCTTGAAGTTCTGTAAATTCATATACCATCTCGCTTAAAAGGTCTGCTTTACTTAGCATAATAGCACGATTTAGAGTATTGCTTATCTCTTTTTTACTTTTGTAATCTAACTCAATGGCTAAATTTTTCTCATATTTACTTTCAAGGTACTCTATAACTGCTTTTTCTCTTATAACTTTATCAAAAACAGAGCCGAGACCATCAAGAAAAACCACATCTTTTAATCCAGAAAAATTAAGCCCATCTTTAAGGTCATTATCATAAAAGAAAAGCCCATCACTGAGTCTTGCACGAAGAACTTTTTCATTTCCTTTTACTATCAAATCATAATCATCACTTATAGCATTCGATACAACAATAAACTTGTTCGTTACTTTACCATCTTTAAAAACTGGAAAGTATCTTTGATGCTCTTTCATGGAAGTGATTATAACTTCAGGAGGAAGTCTCAAAAACTCCTCATCAAAAGTTCCTATTAATGCTTTAGGGTATTCAGTTATAGCAACTATCTCAGCTAGTAACTCTTCATCTAAATCAATTTTTATACCATTTTCTTTCTCAATAATTTCAAACTGCTCTAAAACCATCTCTTTACGTTTGTTTTGATAAAGCACTACTCCACCCTCTTCAAGCTTTTTAAAATACTCTCCTGCAAGCTCATATGAGAAAGGCTCATAAGATATAGTACGATGTGGATATGAAAAATTATTTGATTCTACATTGTAAACTTTAAAAGGTATATGCTCATTACCAAGCATAGCTCCAATCCATCTTATAGGGCGAATAAAGCTCTTATCAAAACTTCCCCATCTCATAGACTTTCCAAAATTTAGTTTTGAAATAAACTCTTCAATCATAGAGCCTATAAGTTCTTTTGAGTTCTGCCCTTTTTTCTCTTTTTTATAGTAAAGGACCTCTTTACCATTTTTAGTAGAACGTCCAATCTCTTCAAGAGATACTCCACACTTTTTCGCAAATCCATTTGCTGCTGGAGTTGGCTCACCATCTTTAAAAGCCACTGCTACAGGTGCTCCAAAAAATTCTACATCTGTATTGGCCTGAGATGTAGGAAATTCACTGTGCCATAGAACCAATCTTCTAGGAGTATAATAAAACTCAAATTCACATGCTAAAGCATTCTCTTCAAGAATACTAAGCCATTTTTTCTCTATATTTGGTAACTCTTTCAAAAATGGAACTGCTGGAAGCTCCTCAACACCTATCTCTATCAAAAGTGGTTTGATCATAAAAAAACCTTCATTATGTAATTAATCGCTTATTTTATCTAATTAGTAGTTAATTTCCAATAAAACAATCTCTTTTTTACCTTTATAAATGGCTAATTCCTTTACATGTAAAGTGTAAATCTCTCCAACTTCAAGCTTGAAATCTGGTCTAAAAATATAAATTTTATCTCTATTTTTATCTTCTATAGTAACACCATATTTGCTCTTGTCTATCACCATAACATCATTTAAAATAAAATTTACTCTACCATCTTTTTTTAACAACTCTTTTATGTCTACCTTTTTAGGATTAACAATTTTCTGTTTTTTAGTAGTAAAGATTGCCGAAATTGCAAAATGGTCACTATAGCCACGTCCTAGGTGTTTACCTCTGCCTTTATTTGAAATCTGCCACCTTTTTGCATTTCCATATTTGTCTACAAGGTATTTAAATTTATGTACATCAAATGAACCATCTATATATCTTTCAAACATAAATTTTGAGACTATTATGTGGTCTATTGCATTTTTTATTTTGTAAAATTTATATGAATATCTGTCATTAAATGGAGTATCAAACCAAAGGTTATGATTGTTTTTTGACACTAACTCCACCTCTGCACCCCAACCTTTTTCATCTTTCACTAACGGCGAGTTAAAATCACCCAAAAGTATGTAATTTTTCTCTTTTTTGTATAACTTTTGAAGTTTAGTTGCAAACTTCATACGGGTTTTTAAAGTGTGTCTATAAGAGGGCCAATGGTTCATGAGAAGCGTTACATGTAAACCATCTATAGCTACAACAACTCTATGAATTGGTCTAAATCTCTTTTGTATATTGTAAGAATTGTGCTCTTTTATGGGAAATCTTGAGAGTAGAACAACATCTATCCCTTTAGTCTTAAAAGAGCTGTACATGTAAGGGTATTTTTTCTCTCCAAGAGCTAGACTTAGTCTTTTTAAAACTTCTTTGTTTTCTATCTCTTGGAGTGAAATTATATCTGCATCTATATCTTTGATAACTTGTGCTATATGTTTGATTTTGATTGAAAACATTTTATCATTCCAACCACTTTTTGAGTTTGGAGCATACTCTTTGTACTCATAGCCACTCTTTTTTGCATCAAAAAGATTTTCTACATTATAAGTTGCAACTTTAAACTCAATAGCAACTAAAAAAATCGGCGTGAGTAGTAGTGCTAAAAATTTTATCATATCATTGGTAAAAATTCTCTCTCTTTATCACAAAAGTACTCTAATTCACCGGTTCTTATCTTGTAGTACCACCCTCTTAAAGAGAGTTTTCCCTCATCGACTCTATTTTTAACTTCTGGATATGTTAAAAGATTTTTCATCTGAAATATGATTGATACTTTTTCTGTCAACTTTAATTTTTCTCTTTGCGAATCTCCAACATCTAAACTATTTTCAACATATTTTTTTGCTTCACTTCCTAAGTCTAGCCACCTCTTTACATGTAGAAGATTTATGCTATCCATATCTTGATAAAGACTCTCTATAGCTCCACAGTGAGAGTGTCCACAAACTATGATGTCCGTTACTCCCAATATGCTAACAGCATACTCAATTCCTGCAGCTGTTGCATGATAGTCGTTATCTGGTGAAAAAGGAGGAACAAAGTTTCCTATATTTCTAAGCACAAAAAGGGAACCTGGTTCAGAGTTTGTTATAAGAGTTGGGTCTACTCTAGAATCACTACAAGCTATAAAAAGAACTTTTGGCTTTTGTCCATTTTCCACCAAATCTAAAAACTTCTCTTCATATTTTTTAAACTTTTTATCTTTAAAAGACTCATTTCCATCAATTAAATCTTGTACTTTTAGCACTCTATCCCCTTACTTAATTTTACCGCTGAAGCAAATGCCCATTGAAAGTTGTATCCACCAAGCTCACCTGTAACATCTAAAACTTCCCCTACAAAGTAGAGGTTCTTTTGTAATTTTGACTCAAAAGTTGAGCTATTTATCTCATCTGTACAAACTCCACCTTTAGTTACTTCTGCTTTACTAAAACCAAAGTTTCCAGCTGGTGCAAACTCATAGTTTTTAAGTATTTGAAGTTTCTCTAACTCATCATTTTTAAGTTTATGTACTGGTTTATCTTCAATATTTACTGAATCTAAAAACTCTATAATAAATCTTTTAGGCAGTGGCAATACAGAGCTAATCTGCTTTTTAATTTTTTTATCTAAAAGTTTTTTTAAATCACTATTTGGTAAAAAATCTAACGTAATTTTACCTTTTTTCCAATAGAGTGAACCACTCAACACTACTGGACCACTTATGCCCTTATGAGTAAAAAGCAAATCACTCTCAAGAGTTTTATCTTCAACACTTAATTTTGCATTAAAAGAGATGCCACTAAGATTTTTCATCCAAAACTGATCTTTTTGAACAGTCAAACCAACAAGAGCAGGTGCAGGCGTCACAACTGTATGTCTAAATGACTTTGCAATCTCATAGCCTATGGGACTAGCTCCAATGCTCGTAAAACTTATACCACCACTTGCAACTATAACTTTTTTTGCCTCTATGACTCTATCTTGAGTTTTAATCTTGAAGTGTTTGCTATACTCTACATGTAAGACTTTTTGCCCCATGAAAAAGTGGCAATGTTTCGTAAGTTTTTCAAATATACTAACAACATCTTTAGCTGATTTTCTACAAAAATACTGACCATATTTTCGTACTTCAAGTTCTAACTGAAACTTATCTAAAAACTTTAAAAGCTCACTTGAACCAAACCCATCTAAAGTTTTTTGAATAAACTTTTTATCACCAAGGTAATTCTCACTAGTAACATTTTTATTAGTAACATTACATTTTCCACCACCACTAGCAAGAATTTTTAAACCAATTTTTGAATTTGAATCTATGATAGCTATATTTTTATTTGGTAACATTGAGGCAGACATAAGCCCACTTGCCCCAGCCCCAATGATAGCTATGTCATAAAGCACTAGTTAAACTCTGAGTAATTTTGGCGTATAGCATCATAAAGAACTATTCCTACTGACACAGCTTGATTTATACTTCTACCATTTTTTCCCATTGGAATTGTGATGGCATTTTCCCATTTTATCTGCATTAGCTCCATGGGAAGTCCTGTTGATTCTCCACCAAAAAAGATAAAATCGTCTTTTTTAATCTCTGCTTCAAAATAAGGCTTATCGCTCTTAGTGGTAGCAAAATAAAAACTATCTTTTTTGTCACCGTAGGCTGCTAAGAAGTCATCTAAACTCTCCCAAACAGTCACATCAAGTAAATTCCAATAGTCTAAACCAGCTCTTTTTACATTTTTATCGTTTATCTCAAAACAAGTCGGTTTTACTATGTGAAGTTTACTATCACAATTTACACATAATCTACCAATGCTTCCTGTATTTTGAGGGATTTGTGGGTGAACTAGAACAATATTAAACATTAGAAAATCACCGTCTTGTTAGCTGAAACAAACACTCTATCTTCAAGAACTAAATCTAAGGCATTTGATAGGACTACTTTTTCTACATTTCGTCCTGCTTTTTGCATATCTCTCCAACTAAACTCATGAGTTACATTTATAACATCTTGAGCTATAATTGGACCTTCATCAAGGTCATTTGTCACAAAGTGAGCAGTTGCCCCTATCGTTTTCACACCTCGCTCATAAGCTTGTTTATAAGGATTTGCACCTATGAAAGCAGGTAAAAAAGAGTGATGAATATTGACCATTTTGCCTTCATTTTGCTTCACAAATTCGCTAGATAAAATTCTCATATATTTTGCTAAAACTATGTAATCACATTCGTAGTTTTGTAAAACTTGTAAAACTTTTTTTTCATGCTCTTGTCTATTCAGCCCTTCATGACAAACATGGTGAAAAGGTAAATCAAACTTATCTACAAGCTCTTTAAGATAGTCATAGTTGGAAACAACTGCAACAATCTCAGCATTCAAATCATCGCTATACTCTTTTAGAAGTAAATCACCCAAACAGTGAGACTCTTTTGTAGCCATAATTATTATCTTTTTTCTTCTTTTTTTAGTTAATTCAATGTTGGCTTCAAAAGGCATAACAACTTTAAGCTTCTCAACTAAGTTACCATTTTCAATGTCACCACTTACAATAGCACGAAAGAAAAACTTACTATTTTCACTATCAACAAACTCATCATTTTTTACAATGTTCAAGTCATTTTTGTACAAAACATCTGAAATCTTGTAAATAAGTCCTTTTGCATCATCGCAATCTATTTTCAATATATAATTATTCATAATTTATCCAAAATTTCATTTCTATTTTACAACTCATTTTTACTCTTTATGATTTTTATTTAATACGCAAACATCTCTTGAAGTAGGCTACAAAGTTGTTTACATGTAGACTCTTTCAAAATGCCTATTTTTTTTACTAATCTTTTTTTATCAACTGTACGAATTTGATCACACAAAATAAGTCCGTCTTTTCCCTCAAATTTTACTTTTAAACGAACAGGTAGCTTAAAACCTTTACTCGTAAGTGGAGCAATGACAACTGTTTTTAAAGCATGTATTTCATTTGGTGAAACAACCACACAAGGTCTAGTTTTTTTTATTTCACTTCCTACGGTTGGGTCTAAATTTATAAGCCAAACTTCAAAGCGTTTTATCTCTACCATTCCCAATCTTTCAGATCTAAATCTATCTCTACAAACTCATCTAAATCCTCTACATGTAAAGAGTTTCTTATAGCCTCTTCCCAACCACTTCTAGGAGTTTTATTTGTAGGTTTTAAAAGTAAACCATCTTTTGTAACTTCAAACTCTATATCTGCATTTTCAAGATGAGCCTGTTTTACTATAGCCTTTGGTATGCGAACACCTTGGGAGTTTCCTATTTTAGTTAACATTGTCATTTTCTACTCCTTTATGTAATTATATTGTAATTACATAAGTATGTCAATTTCTCCATTACTCTTCTTCTATACTCTATTTTTATATTCTCTTTTACAAAACCATCTTCGATTACTTGGGCTATAGTAACCCCTCCATCAAATAAATTATCATAAATACCTAGTTTTTTTGCTCTTACCACAACATCATCTTTGTAATTGCCCAACCACTCACATATGGGCATATCTATAGCCAATATCAATAACTCTCTATTACTAATTTTCTCTTTAAAAAATGGCTGATTTTTAAAAACTCTAAGGTAATGATTTGGAGCTTCAATCTTTTTTAGCCACTCTAGTGGGTCAAATCCACATATATTTGCTACTATATAAAAGAAGTAATATACTCTTAGCTCTTCTACAAAAACTGCTTCATTTAACTCTTTTGTTACCTTTGCTATGTCTTTTGGTTTTAGCTTACATGTAAAGAGTTTTTCAAACACTTCAAGTCTGTACATGTAAACAAATCCAACAGCCAAGTGATCTGCTCTGAAAAGCTTCTCAAACTCCCACAATATTCTTGGTTTAGTCAAATCACTTAAATCAATATTTTTCATTATTTCTAAACTATTTTCTTCTATTTCAAAACCAAATCTAGCACTAAACTGCACGGCTCTTAGAACTCTCAAACTATCTTCTTTAAAAGACTCTTCGTCTATGAGAGAAATTTGCTTTTTTTCTATACTTTTTTGCCCACCCCAAAAGTCTAAAAGCTCTCCAGTAAAAATATTTATCATCATAGCATTCATACTAAAATCTCGTCTTTTTGAGGCTATTTTTTCATTGTCAGTAAGTTCAACTTCAAATGCCTTATGCCCAACTCCTACCTTTTTTTCTATTCGCGGGAGTGCTAAGTCAATATCACCCATTTTGTAAACAAAAAAACTCTTACCAACACCCAAAGCTCCATTTTTTTGCATAAGTTGATCAAACTCATCTGGAGTTATGTCGTAAACTTCTATATCTAAATCTTTGATTTTATTGTTTAAAAGTAGGTCACGAACACAGCCTCCTACAAGGTATGCTCGTTTTGTGTAGGGTTTTAGTAGATTTACAACTTTTTTAATTTCAAGTTGTAAATCTAAAGGAAATTTATCTGTTATCAAGTTTCTCTAAACGCTCATCTAAAACAGCCAATGAATACTCTAAAAAGTTCAGAGTTAAATCGACTTTTGCTTCAATACTTTTGTTATTTGGTGACTGAAAGCCCTCAAAAAGAACAAGTATACGTTCTCTCATACTCTCACAAAAATGTCTCTCATCGTCCAATGTCTTACATGTAGACTCTTCTTCAACAACAACCTCTTCTTCTTTTAGCTCTACTCTCTCTTTTGGTTTTTCTTCAACTTTAGCTGTATCGTCTTCTAACTCTGCTAAAGTCGATAAAATCATATCTTTCAATTCCACTTTACCAACCACCTTTCAAATTCTAAAAACTCTACCTCGCTGTCCATATTTACAAAAAACTTTTTCATATCTTCGTTTACATGTAGGTACTTCTTGCGTAGCCCTGAGAGTCTTTTTATAGCCACCTTTGCTTCTTTATTATTTGAGTCTTTTTTGAGTAAATCTTTGTATATCTCCAAAGCCTCATTTTTGAGACCTTGAAGTTCATAAATAGAAGCAAGTGTAAGAGTCTTCATTATATCTTCGCTACATAGTCCGCTATGATTGAGCCTATCTCAGTAGTTGAGCAGACCTCTTTAGCGCCATAATCAGCCAAGTCTTTTGTTCTATAACCATCTTTTAGTACAAGTGCAACTGCTTTTTCTATTCTATCAGCAGCACTCTCTTCTCCAAGAGCAAATCTCAACATCATAGCAGCACTCATGATAGTCGCTATTGGGTTTGAGATTCCTTGTCCAGCGATATCTGGAGCAGAACCATGGATTGGCTCAAAAAGTCCAACTTTTCCACCAACAGAAGCTGAAGGAAGAAGTCCAATTGACCCACTTATCATACTAGCTTCATCACTTAGAATATCTCCAAAGATATTTCCAGTAAGCATTACGTCAAATTGTCTTGGGTTACGCACTAATTGCATTGCAGCGTTATCTACATACATATGACTTAATTTTACTTCAGGATAATCTTTTGCTACCTCTTCAACAGTCTCACGCCAAAGCTGACTAACTTCAAGAACATTTGCTTTGTCAATCGAGCATACTTCTTTACGTCTTTTCATAGCACTATCAAACGCTACAATTGCAATTCTTTTTATCTCTTCTTTTGTATAAACCATAGTGTTAAAAGCCATGTCTTCATTTTTTTCTCTTGGTTGACCAAAATATATGCCACCAGTAAGCTCACGGACTACAAAAAGATCAACACCTTTTAAAACCTCAGGTTTAATCGTACTAGCATCAAGAAGTTCATCAAAAACATTGGTTGGTCTTAGGTTCGCATAAACTCCAAGCTCACTTCTAAGTCTCAAAAGTCCACTCTCTGGACGAAGATGACGCTCTAAAGTGTCCCACTTCTCCCCACCAATAGCACCAAACAAAATCGCATCACTCTTTTTACAACCCTCTACTGTCTCATCAGGAAGTGGATTTCCAGTTACATCATAAGCACTACCACCCATAAGATACTCTTCATAATTTAACTCTATATTTTCCTTAGAACAAGCAGCATCTAAAACTTTTATTGCTTCATCAACTATCTCAGGACCTATTCCATCACCTTTTATAATTGCAATATTATATCTGCTCATTACTTCCCTTTTTTCGCATAATTCATAAGACCACCACAACTAACAAGCTCTTGCATAAAAGGTGGAATTGGTGCAAATTTATAAGTTTTACCGCTATCAAAACTTTTAATAGTTCCATTATCCAAATCTATAGTTAGCTTATCGCCCTCTTTTATTTCACTACTCTTTTCTAGTTCTAAAATCGTAAGTCCCATGTTAAAAGCGTTTCTATAAAAAATTCTTGCAAAGCTTTTTGCTATTACTGCACTTACGCCGGCAGCTTTGAGTGCTATTGGAGCATGCTCACGAGATGAACCACAACCAAAGTTTTCACCAGCAACAATAATGTCACCCTCTTCTACTTTGTCTTTAAACGTAGGATCTGCATCTTCCATAACATATTTTGCTAGCTCATCAGGGTCTGAAGTGTTAAGATAACGTGCTGCAATTATCAAGTCTGTGTCGATATTGTCACCAAATGTCCAAACATTTGCATCTATTGTTTTCATAAAAGTCCTTGAGAATTTTCTAATTTTAGTAACTATTTTATCTAAAAGGTGGTATGAAAAAGATTAAATGCAAAAAGAGTCTAATGTTTTACACTTTTTCCTAAGTTTCTCTCAACGGATTCAATTTTAGTCACAAGTCTATTTTCCTTGCCTTTTCTTATATCAAATTTTAAAGAACTATATACTCTATCGCATTCACTAACTTGCTCATATGCAAGCTCGATTATGTCCAATGCTTCTCGCATAGTTTCAGTTTCTACAACAGTTCCCATTGGCGTAAGTTTATAAGCTACTCCACTTTTGTCTATAGCATCTACGATTTTTGAGACTTGTTTAGATACAGATGAGCCTTCACGACAGTTATCACTTGTAGGGAACATACTAAACTCCAATAAAACACTCATTTAAAATCTCTTCGTATAACTATGGCAATATGGAGTTTTACCAGTCTTTTTGTAGTAGTATTGATGATAATCTTCAGCTACATAAAACTCTTGCTTTTCCAAAATTTTAGTAGCTGCATGTAGACCACTGTTTTCTAGTTTTTTTATCAACTCTTTTACTACCTTTTTTTCCTCTTCATTCGATACAAAAACAGCTGAAAGGTACTGACTTCCAATGTCTGGACCTTGACCATTTGTTTGAACAGGGTCGTGAATCTCGAAAAACAGTTTTGCTAAACTCTCATAACTTACCTCGCCAGGATTGTATTTGACTTCAACCACTTCTAAATGTCCTGTATCTTTATAACAAATATCTTGGTAAGTTGGGTTTTTTAGATGTCCTCCCATAAAACCACTCAAAGCATCAATGACACCTTCTTGCTTATTGAAGTAATACTCAACTCCCCAAAAACAGCCACCTGCAAAATAAGCAAATGCGGTTTCATTGCTAGATGAAATATGTCTGTGAGAGTCTATTTTTTTACTATTCATTTTGATTTTACTTTAGATTTTTGATTTTTACATATCTCTTTTGGCACAATACTTATAAACTTTTTCACTATCAAAGTAGAAATGTCTGTTTTTCCATCCATACCATCTCTTAAGGCTATTACTCCCTCAACTTTAACTTTTATGGCTTTTCCAGCCTCATGTACAGCTTTAATGTAAGCTTTTTCCAAAGAGATAAAGTCATCTTCTAAAGCAACAGCAAATTTTTTATTTGTTCCACACTCTACAAACATAGCAGCATCTGCCATATAACTAAACATACCAATTTTTAAACTATTTTTAGTTACTTTTGGTGTTGTGCATCCACTAAAAAACAACGCCACAAGCAATACGATAGCAATTAAATATTTTTTCATTTTTTCTCTTTTATAAAATCTAAGCTTATTGAGTTAACACAGTGCCTTATGTTCTTTTCGGTGAAGCCTTCACCTTTAAAAACGTGTCCTAGATGACCTCCACAAGCTTTACATGTAATCTCCACTCGCATGCCATCGGCGTCTTGCGTATGCTCTATTGCACCTTTTATTTCATCATCAAAACTAGGCCATCCACAGCCAGAACTAAATTTACTTTTTGAGTTATATAAAGAAGCATTACAACGTCTACATGTAAAGACTCCATCTTCATTAAAATCATTGAACTTTCCACTATAAGGAGCTTCTGTACCTTTATGCTCTATAACTCTTGTCTCTTCTTTAGTTAAATTATTTAAGACCATTGATAAATCTTTTCATTAGCGAATCACTACATTTTCTATAGTTTATATGTCCATCACGTCTAAAGTAAGCAGTAAGTTGTGATTTTGTGATTTCTAGTCCATCTTTAGCAAATATCTCTACAATATCTTCATCTTTCAAATCAAGTGCAATTTTCAGTTTTTTTAAGATAATATTGTTTGAAAAGTATATCTTCTGCTTTTTTGCTTTTTTATCACTTGGACCTCTTTTGTAAGAGATAAAACCATTTAAAAACAGCTCAAACCCCTCATCACTTAAAAGTATAAACTTCTCATCACTTGGCTCTCTTAAGATATCGTCAACATCATCTTGTATTATTTTCTTGTCCACTATCTTATATGCTTTTAGTATATCTACTTTGTCTAACTTCAATGAGTTCATTATTGAACTCAAAATATAATTATTTGTCATCTGTATTTCCTATTGTTAATGTCTTTATCTCTTTTGCATCTGAAGTTATCCACTCTTCTGTACCAAAATCTTTTTCTACTATATCTTTTATCTCTTTTTTCATATACTTACCTTTAGCAGTAACTGCGACATCACCATTTGGCAATATAAGCTCTCCACTACCTTCAAAAAGTCTCCCTCTGTCACTTGTTACTCTTGCTATTACTTTTAGTTCTTGATTTAGGGGAACTGTTTTTTTGTATCTTAGATTTAACTCTACTGTCACACCAAAACTATCACTTCCATATTTTATCATCAAAGCTCGCCCAATAGTCTCATCTAGTATAGTGGCACTAATACCTCCATGCATTATATCTGGATAACTTTGATGGTTACTGTTTGGAGTAAAAACTGCTATGATTTCATCGTTACTGGTTTCATAAAACTTTGTTTTAAGTCCAAAATCATTCTCAATTCCACATACAAAGCATTTTTTAGAAATCTTCTGTCTATTTACTAT
>CAZHBU010000001.1:0-7948 GCA_964530865.1 uncultured Sulfurospirillum sp. | reverse complement strand
TGGTAAACACTTTTTGAATTAAAAACATATAAGTAACAGTAGCCACAAATATACTTAAAAGTGCATTTTTATACTTTACATGTAAAGACCCTGCAATGGCTACGCCAATCATCTCAGCTATACCATAAGGATAGACTCCCCAACTTACATCTTTAAGAGCATAAAAAACAAGTATGACCATAATCATCACTGGCATATTCCACTCTATATACTTTATAGTTGAGGAAGGTTCTTTGTTTCTAAAAAATACAAATGGAATTATCCTAGTAATATAAGTCACTATAGAAGCTATAACAATTCCAGCTATGATATAACTACTATCCATCTTCTAAAGCCTTTTTAAAGAGTATAAGCACAACTGCTGCCAAGCTTAGTGAGAGTATAAGCATCTTGTCACTTGGAAAAGCCAACATACCTACAAAACCAATAACAATAGAAATTAAAAATGGTTTATGTTGTCTACTCTTGTTATATAAATCAATAGACAACACTACAAAAAGAGCGGTCAATGAAAACTCAATACCACGATAATCAAATGGAACTATATTGCCTAAAACTGCTCCTATAACACTACCTAGCACCCAATAACTCTGATTTAACGCAGTAATAATAAGATAAACTCTCTCCCTCTGCTCTTCTTTTACTTCATTTGTCTTTAAAAGTGCAAAAGTTTCATCAGTAAGCCCAAATATAATATAGTGCTTTTTCCAACTAAAGTTTTTTAGAGTACTTAGCATTGAAAGACCATAAAAAGTGTGTCTTAAATTGAGTAAAAAAGTAGCAACTCCAATTTCAAGTATGGTAGCTTGCGAAGCAAACAGCCCAAGCGCTAAAAACTGTCCAGCACCTGCAAAAATAAAAAGTGACATAAAAAAAGCATAGTACCACGGGATAAGAAGTTTTGAAAGAAGAAGACCAAATGCCATACCTAGTGGAATATAACCCATCAAAACTGGTATGGTCATCTTAAAAATTGAAAAAAAACTCATTGCTTTAAATATTTATTGATGTAGTTTTTTCTGTTATCTTGTTTCTCGATAACTTTTTGATTAACTTCATCTTTTGGTTTTACATCGTCAAAATAGATAGTATCAATAGCAAATACAATCAAAATTATAATAACAAAAGGAACTAATATGAACATTAAACTACTTATCTTTTAAGTTGATTTACTGTTTGTAGCATCTCATCACTTGTTGTAATTGCTTTTGAATTAGCTTCATAAGCACGCTGACCAGTAATAAGATCTGTCATCTCTTCAACAAGTTGGACGTTACTCATCTCAACAAATTGCTGTCTTGTTTGCCCCATCCCTCCAAGACCTGGAGTTCCTGTAATTACATCACCTGAAGCTGAAGTATTTAAAAAGTTATTATCACCTAAAGAGTGTAGACCTGCAGGGTTTACAAAGTTTGCTAACTCAATCTGACCAATGTCAGTCATAGCTGTTTGACCAGCTTGAAGAACCGATATAGTTCCATCAGTTCCAATAGAAATTTGCGTAGCATCTTCAGGAACTGTTACTTCTGGAATCATTTTATAACCATCTGAGTTTACAATACTACCTTCATTGTCTAGTTTAAATGAACCATTTCTTGTATATGCAGTAGTACCATCTGGAAGCTGGATTTGAAAGAAACCTTTGCCTGTAATAGCCATGTCCAAGTCATTACCAGTCTCTTTGAAGTTACCTTGAGTAAATTGCTTTGCAATCGCTGTTGGACGAGCACCTAAACCAACTTCAATCCCTGTGGGAGATACAGTAGTTGAACTTGTAGATGTTCCTGCATACTCCATAGTTTGGTACATAAGATCAGCAAATTCAGCACGCTGTTTTTTATAACCTATAGTGTTTACGTTTGCAATGTTGTTTGAAGTTACATCTATCTGTGTCTGCTGTGCAATCATTCCTGTTGCTGCTGTATATAATGATCTTATCATTTTTATGTCTCCTTTAACTTGAGCAAAGCCCAAGTAAAATTCCTCTCACTGAAGCTTTCACTTGTGAAGAAATCTTTCATTTTAATTTTTATGCTCTTGTTTGTGCTAATTTGTTTATTGCGTCGTTATTTAGGTCATTCATATGTGAAGTCATTACTTTTTGGTACATCTCAACCATTCTGTGAGCTTCTATAAGTCCTACCATCTCTTTTACAGGGTTTATGTTACTAGTTTCTAAAAAACCTTGTGCAATAACATCTGCATTCTTTAAATCTTTCATATCTTTTATGTCGTTAAATTTATATAGATTTGTGCCCTCTTTTGTAAGTGATTTTATGTCATCACTTTGAGCTATAAAAAGTCTGCCAACAGGAATTTCACCCTCTGCAAAGCCATTTGCTAAATCTGCCGTATATATGTTTCCCGTTTTATCTACTGTAAAAGTGTTGTTTTTCTCTACTTTTATATATTGTTTATTTTGAAAATATGTTGCAGGAATTACAGGAAAACCCTCTTTTGTTGTAAGCGTTCCATCATTATCTATAACAAATGAGCCATTTTGAGTAAGCCTTATCCCCTCAGGAGTATCAACCATAAAAAAAACATCTTCTCTTTTTAATGCAAAATCGAGTGGATTTCCAGTAGCTTTAAGACCACCTTGTTTGAACTCTACATATTGTTCACTTATTTGTGGAACTCTGTCTATTGAAGCATTTAGAAACTTTGCAGCCTCTTTTGTGTGATTTTTTATAGGCATCTGCTCTTGAGTCTCTTGAAAAATCCTCTTGAAATCACCTATTACAACATCATCACGTTTAAATGCAGTAGTATTTACGTTTGCTAAGTTATTTGATATAACATCGAGTCTGTTAAACTGAGTTACCATAGCTCCTGTAGTTGTGTAGTATCCATTTTGCATTTTGTTTCCATATATTTATTTGTTACATGTAGACAAAGCAACTAGTGTTCCAATTAAATAATTTGCCTCATATAATTTTGTTTAATCATATCTTAAATAAATTTGGGTATAATATATACCTTTTTTACACCCAAATCTAGGAGCAACATCGTATGTCAACAAAAGAGCTTTATGCAAATTTAGAAGAGCTATTTAAAGAGAATGAAAAGGGCAGTGTAACTTACGAAAAAGTTATGGCACTCTTTGTTAAACAACCAACAGCATCAAATGTTAAAAAAATGATGTCATTGATGAAAAAGTATAAGATTACACTTATAACATCGGCTGAATTAGCAAAACAGAGAAACTTAGAAGAAGCACTAAAAAGAGCTGAAGAGGCTCAAAGACTTCAAGATGAAGCACTAGAAAAAGAGTTTGACTTAGCAGGTGAAAAAGAGCTTTTAGAGTGGTCTAGAAGTGATAGTCCTGTAAGAATGTACCTAAGAGAAATGGGTCTTATCTCACTTTTAACAAAAGAAGAAGAGATAGAGATTAGCAAAAAGATTGAGTTTGGTGAAGATATCATCATCGATGCTTTTTGTTCTGTTCCATATCTTATAGACTTCATCATTGACTACAAAGAAGCACTCATAAACAGAGAGCGTCGTGTAAAAGAGCTTTTTAGAAACTTTGAAGACGATGAAGAAAGCTCAGACGATAGTGAAGACAGTGAAAAAACCGAGAAGAAAGCTACTAAAAAAGACAACAAAAGAACTGAAAAAGTATTGACTAGTTTTAAAGCACTAGAAAAAGCAAAAAAAGATTGGCTAAAAACTATTGCTAAAGTTCCTGAAAATATGGAAGAGGAAGAAGCAAAAGCCATCTATGATATAACTGTAGCATTTAAGAAAAAAATCCTTAAAGAGAATCTTCTTGAACTAGGACCAACAAGTAAACTTATAAATGAACTTGTAAGATCAATGGAAACTTCACTTAAAAGTGATGATGAGTTTGATAAAGAGTTAAAAAGACTAGAGTATAGACTTCCACTTTTCAACGAAACTCTAAAGCAAAACCACGACAAACTTTTAGAAAAAATTATAGATTTAAACAAAGAAGAGATTACAGGTTTAGTTCCTGAAGCTACAATGGTTTCTACTTACGTTGAAATAAAGAAACTATTTCAAACAAAAGAGGCTAGTAAAGAGAGTTTTAATCTAGATCCTGAAGTACTTAAAGAAATCGTAGAACAAATTAAACGTGGTAAAAAGATAGCCGATGAGTCAAAAACTCGCATGGCTAAATCAAACTTACGTTTGGTTGTATCTATTGCAAAACGTTATACAAACCGTGGACTTCCTTTCCTTGACCTTATCCAAGAGGGTAACATAGGTCTTATGAAAGCAGTTGATAAGTTTGAGTACAAAAAAGGCTATAAGTTCTCAACTTACGCAACATGGTGGATACGTCAAGCAATAAGCCGTGCTATTGCTGATCAAGCTAGAACTATTCGTATACCAATTCATATGATTGAGACTATAAATAGAATTAATAAAATCATACGTAAATACCTTCAAGAAGAGGGAAAAGAACCAGATATCGATACAATCGCAGAAGAAGTAGGACTTAGTGTTGATAAGGTTAAAAACGTTATCAAAATTACAAAAGAGCCTATCAGTCTTGAAGCTCCTATTGGAAATGAAGATGATGGAAAATTTGGTGACTTCGTTGAAGATAAAAACTCTGTAAGCCCAATGGACTTTATGCTTAAGAATGACCTTAAAGACCAGATTGATGATGTACTAGACCAACTAAATGACAGAGAAAAAGCGGTAATTCGCATGAGATTTGGACTTATGTTCGATGAGAGCGATAGAACTCTTGAAGAGATAGGAAAAGAACTTAACGTAACAAGAGAAAGAGTACGTCAAATAGAAAGTTCAGCTATCAAAAAACTAAAACATCCTAAAGTTGGACGTAAACTGAAAAACTATATAGAGAGTTAAAATGACTTTTGAGCAATCTTGGTTAGAGTATGACTATAACCCTTTTATCATTTTTAGTGATGATGGGCGAGTAAAATCTCTAAATCAAGAGGCTCAGTACCTTTTAGGTGAAGCAGAAAATAGAGAGATTTTTGAACTAACCTCTGCATATGCTAGCCACTCTTATGGCTTTAAAACTACAGCCCTTGACCTCTCTTTTGGTTCATACAAATTTTATGCTATCACAGTTGGATATATAGATGAAGATAAGATAGGTATAAAACTCTACAAAACTGCTGCAAAAAAGTTTATCAATATAGAAGAATCTGGAGAGAGTGTAAATGTTTATGCTCTATTAGATTTATGTATAAGTGCCTCAAGCACTAGGATAAAAGCAGAATTTATAAAAGATTTTGATCCAACTTTTCCAGATATAAAACTGCAAATTAACAACTTTACAAAACTACTAGACAAAATTTACCAATCTCATGCTTCAGCCTCTTTTATCAAAACAAAACTATCCCTACTTACAGGTGAACACATTAAACAAAATGGTAAAAAATATCCTATTTTTTCTATAAATATAACAACAGATTACAGAGATAGTAGCTACGAAAAAGATATAGAACTCATAGCTTTAAAAAGCAATACAATAGTAATGTTTCAAGAAAACTCAACTCAAATTAGCTCTGCTATGGTAGTCAATCTCTAAGAAAGAATCCCAAAACTAGACTCGAAATAGGAACTGCGCCAATACCAACTAAAAAAGGTATAGCTGAAAATAGTTCATTCCTTATAAGAAAAAGCATAGCTACACACAAAAGAGCATAGGCAATAAGCCTAAAAGGATTAAACACCCCTTTCCCACTTTTAAAAAGATTTGAAAAAGTCTGTTTAATGCCTGAACTCTTTTTTCTCTCTTCTTTGTAAAGCTTAACAAACTCTTCTTTACTCAACTCTTTGGCTTCTATATCTTCATCTTCACCAAAAAGACCAAATTTATCATCAATTTTGTCTAGCTCATCTACCTCTTCAGGAATTGCACCCTCTTCTAACCTCTTCTCTATCATACCTTTGTAGGACAAAAAAGAGGCAAAAATGATAATCATAGAGCAAATAAAAGCAACTTGTGTATTGATAAGCCACTTTCCGCCCATAAATAAGGAGAGCAAGATTAAAAAAACACTTGCTCCAAGATAGACAAAAGAGATTTTACTCTTCATCATCATCCTGATTTTCATACTTTTTGTAACGAACATCATCTTTAAACTCAGCATAAGAGGCTACTTGTTTTTTATATGCTTTATAGACATTCATTATAGCACCACCAATACCCCAAACAACACCCATCCAAAGTAACCAATCATAACCAAAAAAGTTTTTCATAAGCATGCCAGCACCAACACCTATAAGTACTGCTACTACTATAGAAATTCCTAAAGAGAGACCATCAGCACCCTCTACTAGCTTGGCATATTTTGGTTTCTCTTCTGTACTCATTTAATCTCTTTCATAACTTTTTGTGCAGCTTCAATACAGCCTTCAATCATATCATCAGTTATTGCATCACAAATAAATCCTGTTTCAAATTGACTACATGCAAAATAATAGCCTTCATTTAACATGCCTTGGTGGAACTTTGCAAAAGTATCTGTATCACTTTTTAGTGCATCATCAAAGTTTTTGACTCTATTTTCATTGAAAAAGAAACCAAACATACTTCCTCTTGCATCTACTTGTAAAGAGATGCCATTTTCATCTGCTGCACTTTTAAAACCATTCACAAGTTTTTTAGCTTTTTCTTCAAAACTACTATATAGATTTTTATTTTCTAAAATCTTATCCAACGAAGCCATACCCGCGCTCATAGCTACTGGGTTTCCACTAAGAGTTCCAGCCTGATAAACTGGACCATCTGGACTAAGCTTGTTCATAATGTCAAGCTTTCCACCAAATGCACCAACAGGCATACCACCACCGATAACCTTACCAAAAGTTACCATATCTGGAACTACACTACTAATTCCTTGTGCACCTTTAAGTGAAGCTCTAAAACCACTCATTACTTCATCAAAAATCAACAATGCTCCATGCTCATCACACAATGATCTTAAGTCTTTCAAAAACTGCTCATCTGCAGGCACAAATCCCATATTTCCAGCTATTGGCTCTAAAATAATACAAGCTATGTCTTTAGAGTTTTCAAAACACTTTTTTACGCTCGCTATGTCATTGTATTTTGCTAAAAGTGTATGCTTTGTCAAGTCAGCAGGAACTCCAGGACTAGAAGGAGTTCCAAAAGTTACTGCTCCACTTCCTGCTTGAACTAAAAGTGAGTCACTATGTCCATGGTAGTTACCTTCAAACTTTACTATATCATCACGACCAGTATATCCACGAGCAAGACGAATCGCACTCATAACAGCCTCTGTTCCACTGCTTACAAAACGAATTTTATCAATGTTTTCAAACATATCACAAATTTTACTTGCTAGTTTTGTTTCTACCTCTGTTGGTGCTCCAAAACTTAACCCTCGTGTTACTGCGTCCATAACAGCGAACTCTATAGTTTTATCACAATGCCCAAAAATAAGCGGTCCCCAACTCTGAACAAAATCAACGTAACGATTACCGTCAACATCAACTAGATAAGCTCCCTCACCATGGTCTATAAAAATTGGAGTTCCTCCAACACTTTTGAATGCTCTTACCGGAGAATCAACTCCACCAGGGATTACGCTTTGTGCTAGCTCGAAAGCTTTTTTACTCTTTACTGTTGTCATCTGTTTACCTCGCTTGTTACGTAAAAATAGAGTGCTTCTATTTCACTGTTTGTTAAAAAATACTTTGGCATTACAGAATCTGAATCCTTTAATGCCCTAAAAAACTTTTCTTTAGAAAGAGAGTTTATAGCAGGTGCTTTTAACTCTTTTTGTTTGCCTTTGTGCTTATACTTTGCTATGATTGAGCCTTCACCTTTTTCACCATGACACAAAATACAACCAATACCTCTTGGATTTGAATAGAGCATCTTGGCATACTCCATTTTGGTTATAAAGTCTTCGGCTTTTAAAGACAAAAGTGTAATTAAAACACAAACAAAAATCTTCATTTATCCTCTTTT